>JAYVZC010000300.1:0-8303 GCA_043783695.1 Bacteroidota bacterium | reverse complement strand
TGAAACGCAGAGATATGAAAAGCATCGAAGCTCGTGAAGCAGTTCCTGCTACATCAAGTCAAGTATTACAAGGTATCACACGTGCATCATTGCAAACTAACAGTTTCATGAGTGCTGCATCGTTCCAGGAAACAACAAAAGTTCTGAACGAAGCTGCAGTAAGCGGAAAAGTAGATCATTTGTTAGGATTAAAAGAAAACGTAATCGTTGGACATTTAATTCCTGCAGGTACCGGCTTAAGAGCTTACGACAAAATGATTGTTGGTTCACAAGAAGAGTACGATCGTTTATTGGCTTCTAAAAAAGAAGCGTTAGAAGAAGAAGCATAGATACGAAAACGAATCGTACGAATATTACGAATCGGAGCGTGTCCCCCTTTGAAGGGGGCAGGGGGATGACGAAATCTCCCTCGTAGCTAAATAAAAGAGGGAATGCAGAAATGTATCCCTCTTTTTTTGTTTAACGAATAACCTCATTTTATGTATTTTACATGCAAAGTTCTGCATTTCAAAACATTACAGCTTGAGAGTGCGATTTTAAGTTAATTTAGTGCAATTTTATTACTTTGAAAAAATTTAGAAACATACTATTCTTTATTATAGGCGTGGCAAATTTTCATTATGCAATTTGTCAGAATCCTTTATTAGAAAAAGCAAGACAATTTGCTGTTCTAGATTCTTCTATTTTTTATGGCGAGAAACAACTGGAAGTTTCTGTTGCTAATAATGATACGAATAGTATTATAGAAACAAGCCAGTTTTTAGCTTTAGGGTATATTAATAAAGCACAATATGCAAAAGCGAAAAAAATAATAAACACTACTTTGCCCTTAACAATATTTAAAAAAGATAAAAGTAGTGAAGCATTGTGTTATCTCCTTATTGCGAATAAAAACAAGGCAGAAAAGAATGAACTTGTTGCCATTGAATTTTATTTAAAGGCATATGATATGCTGGAAAAAATACAGGATTGGAAAAATCTGCTAAGATGCGATGTTGATATTGCAGAGTACTACAGAAAAATTGGCAAATTTAAAGACGCTAAAATATTCATTAATAGGGCTTTCGAGCTTTATCACGACAAAAAAATTGAGAATATCCCTCAACTAATCAGAATCAACAATCGAGCGGCAGCCATTGAAAATGAATCGAGTCACCATGATTCTTCAATTTATTATTCTAGAATTGCATTGACCTTAAGCAGGCAAATTAATGATAAAAATTTGGAAGCAGTTTCCTTGAATGAAATCGGCTTTTCGTTTAAAAATTTAGGGAAATTAGATACTGCCCTAAACTGCTATAAGAAAGCAGAGAATTTGTGGATTTCGATGGGGTATGACGGAGAGGCAGTGAATGCGATGGCGAATAGGGCGATGTTATATTCACACAATTTCTATCCCAAAAGAGAAGTATTGAATATGTGTTTTCAAATTATTGATTTAGTAGAACGTAAAAAAATTGACTATTCGCTTACTCAAATTTATTTAGAAGTTCAGAGTCAATTTCTATTTCTTGGAGATACGATAAATGCATATAGGTATTTTCGAAAGTTTCATACTTCTGAGTTGGATGATATAGAAAGATCACAAAAAAAAGAAGTAGATAATATTAAAGAAAAATATGAGAATGATAAAATAAGAAAACAAGTTCAATTAGTTTCTGGTGAATTAACTGAATCACAAGCTGTGCTGAAGCAAAAAAAACATGAAATATTTATTGTTTATATTTTTATCTCTATTTTAATCCTTTTAATAATTTTTATAGTTTTTTTGGTTTATAAACTAAATAATTTAAATAAAAATTTACGAGTAAAAAACAAATTGAAAGATGCTTTAATTCAGGAAATTCACCATCGTGTAAAAAACAATTTGCAATTTGTAAGTTCTCTAATAAATATGCAAATCAATGCTAGTTTAAATAAGGATGAAGTTTATTCGTTGAATGATGCCTCTAGGCGGATACGAGCCATGTCCTTGGTTCATGAAATGTTGTACAATCACGCTGAAATTAATGGTGTTTTCATCAAACAATATTTAAATGAATTGCTTGAATTAATAATTGAATTGGTTAATTTAGATAGTATTCCAATTGAATTTGATTTACAGGTAGATGAAATGATTTTCGATACTTCTAAATCTATTGCATTAGGTATGATTACATCAGAACTGGTTTCTAATGCGATTAAATATGCATTTTTAAATCATAAAAATCCGAAAATAAGTATTTCTTTAATACATCTATCAGGTCAAAATCAAATTCAATTTATTTTAAAGGACAATGGACCTGGTTTCATAGAAACAAATGACAAAAGAAAAAAAATGGGAATGCGATTAATTAGTATTTTTTCCCGTCAGTTAAAAGGTGATTTCAAGTTTGAAAGTGAAATGGGATTAAAATATACTCTTGTGTTTAAACTGAATTAAATGAAGAAAATTAAAATTTTAATAGTTGACGATGAAATACTAATTGCGGAAGATTTAAAAGATATTCTTTTGTCGTTGGAATTTGAGAATATTGAATTAGCACACGATAAACTCGAGGCGATTGCTAAATTAAAACTATTAAATCCAGATCTTGTATTGCTTGATATACGGATGGAAAGAGAGCTGGATGGATTGGAAATTGCCGAATACATTAATTCTAACAATAAGATTCCGTTTATCTATATTACCGCTCACTCAGATGTAGAGATGATAAAAAAAATCGTAAAAACGAAACCTTCCGGTTATATTACGAAACCAGTTAAGAAATCGGATTTGTATGCTTCTATTTACGTAGTATGTGAAAAACAAAATAAAAGCAAAATAATTTTAAAAGATGGTTATAAGAATATAATTATTAATATGGATGATATAAATTATATTGAAAGTGAAGGGAATTACATAAATGTTTTTGGTGATAGTAAAAAAATTGTATCCCGGCAGTCAATTGATGGTTTTCTTAAAGAGTTGGACGAAACGATGTTTTTAAGAATCCATCGGTCTTATATTGTTAACATAAAAAAGGTTTCTAAGTTTTCTAAAAAGGAACTAATCATTGGAACTACAACGTTGCCAATTTCCAGAAACTATATAGATATTTTTGAGGCTAGAATAAAAAAAACAAACTAGCATTCCGAAAAGACAAGTTTTATTTTCAACTGTTCTAAATTTCGATTTCCTTATCATTACTAAATGCTCATTTAGTAATATAATGCCAATTGTTATTATAAAATAGGAGTTCAAAGGATATTTTGTAATTTACAATGGTTAATGCCGATGCCTGCCGGCAAGGCAGGCAATAGACGTTTAGTTGGATACTATTACAGATACCGATTCGGTATAAGTAAACCTTCCGATTAATTTTTTTGTATTTCACATACAAAGTCCCGTAATCTGTAACATTTTTTTAAAAGCTTATTTTATTATCCGTTGCTTTGAAGAATTATAAACTGTAATTTAATTCTATAAATCTATGACAAAAAACAAAATCTTACTTTTTTGTTTCCTTACTCTAGGAGTTTTGGAGATTAATGCTCAGCAAGCTTCTGTTGCAGCAGGTGGCGATGCCACAGGTGCTGGAGGGAGCGTTGCTTATTCTGTTGGACAAGTTGTTTACACTTATTCGACTGGAACAACAGGTTCCGTAAATCAAGGTGTGCAACAACCTTTTGAATTATTGTCCGTTGGGATTAGCAGCCATGACGATATCAGTTTGTCTATGACAGTTTATCCTAACCCTTCAGTTTCTGTTGTTAATTTGAATGTAGGGAAGCAAGACCTGCAAAATTTAACATTACAACTGTTTGATTTACAAGGTAAATTATTGTATGCTCAGAAAATTAGTAATTCTGAAACAGCAATAAAAATGGAAGAGTACAATGCTGGAAATTATTTTTTAAAAATTTCTAATAGCAATGAAGAATTAAAAACATTTAAAATTATTAAAAACTAAATTAATTTTTTAACCCAAAACCATAAATTATGAAAAGAATATTTACACTAGTAGCTGCTATTTTGCTATCGACTGCAATTTTTGCGCAGGCTCCTCAAAAAATGAGTTACCAATCTGTGGTAAGAAATGCTTCCAATATGTTAGTGTCATCCACAACAGTTGGTATTCGAATAAGCATATTACAAACGACTTCAACAGGAACAGCAGTTTATGTTGAAACACAAACTCCTACAACAAATGCGAATGGCTTAGCTAGTTTTGAAATCGGAACAGGAACTCCTGTTACTGGAACAATGGCTGGAATTGATTGGTCAGCTGGTCCTTACTTTATTAAAACAGAAGTGGATCCTTTAGGAGGAACAACTTATACTATTTCTGGAACTACCGAATTGCTAAGTGTACCTTATGCTTTATTTTCAGCAAATGGAACTCCTGGACCAGTTGGTGCAACAGGTGCTACGGGAGCAGTTGGTGCTACGGGTTCTGTGGGTGCAACTGGTTCGGCTGGAGCAACAGGTTCTGCTGGAGCAGTGGGTGCAACAGGCGCAGCTGGATTATTAACTCCTGGAACAACTGCAGGAAATACTACTTATTGGAATGGAACTTCTTGGGTAACTAACTCAAGTACCCTGTTTAATAACGGTGGAAATATTGGAATTGGTACCATATCACCAGCTTCTGCAAAATTAGTTATTTCTGGAACACCCGGTGCTTCTGGGCTTGACTTGTCAAGCACAGATCAATATTCTCATATGAGAGTTATAAATAATCCAAATGGACCTGCAGATAATGATATGTTTTTGGGTATTGGTAGTGGTCCGATTTCAACTATTCACATGTATGCAAATAACGCTGAATTGATGACATTAGTAGGAACTACTGTAGAAGTTAATGGTCAAGTAAAAATTACTGGTGGAACTCCTGGTGCTGGTAAAGTATTAACTTCTGATGCTGCTGGTTTGGCTGCTTGGACTACAATGGCTGCTGGGCCTACAGGTGCAACAGGTTCTACTGGTGCCGTGGGTGCAACAGGTGCAGTTGGCGCTACAGGAGCAGTTGGCGCAACAGGTGCTACTGGTTTAATTGCTGCAGGTACTACAGCTGGGAATACTCCTTATTGGGACGGAACAGCTTGGGTTACAAACTCTAGTAACATCTTTAATAATGGTGGAAATATTGGTATTGGTAATGCCGCTCCAAATGGTGCATTACAATTTGGTAATGGACTTAGTAATAGAAAAATTGTATTATATGAAAATTTTAACAACGATCATCAAATTTATGGTTTTGGAATTAACCCTGGTATGATACGCTACCAAACAGCTGACGTAACTACAGACCACGTTTTCTATGCAGGTGTAAACTCAACATCAAGTAATGAGTTAATGCGTATTAAAGGAAACGGAAATGTTGGTATTGGAACAACAACACCTACTGCAAAGCTGGATGTTCAGGGAGGACGCAGCTTTTTTTCTGCAAACAATGAAAAATATGCTGTAGGTGCAAGATATATTTCGACAGGCGGAACTGTTTATTTCGGTGCAACAAATAACTCTGCCACTCCGGATGCTGCAATTTCTAATTCAGCAGGCACAACCTTGATGACATTACAAAACGGAGGAAATATTGGAATTGGAACTACTGCACCAATTGGAATATTTGACGTAAAAGCTGCATCAGTAGGTAATTTTTGGTCATATTTCCGATCTAACGTTGGTTCAACTAATCCAGATGTCACTTTCAATTCTGGTTTAGCAATTGGTTGGAACAGATCTAATGGACTTGGAGAAACAAATCTTGTTTTTTCTAATGGTGCAGGAGTTAATAAAGGACTTGAGATTGCTGACTGGGATGGTACAACGTATACTGTTCGTATGATAATTAAAGCAGGTACTGGAAATGTTGGTATTGGAAGTTATAACCCTACTAGTAAGTTACAGGTGGTTGGGTTACCAGTTTTTGCTGATAATGCAACTGCTACAGCTGGTGGATTAACAGTTGGTGCATTTTACCGCACTGCTACAGGAGTATTAATGGTAGTATTCTAGATTAAAGAGTAATAATTTTAGTAATAAAACCTCTCAGAATTGATTCTGAGAGGTTTTATGCATTATCAATCTGTCGGTTTTATTTTTTTGTAAAAAAATCTTGTACCTTAGCTTCCCTAAAATCTAAAAATAATCATGGAAGATCAAAATCAAAATAATCAACTCAACATTGAATTGAGCGAAGAAATTGCTGAAGGTATTTATTCCAATCTTGCGATCATCACACATTCTAATTCGGAGTTTGTTGTTGACTTCGTTAGAATGATGCCGGGTGTTCCAAAAGCGAAAGTAAAATCTCGTATCGTGTTAACGCCTCAGCATGCTAAACGTTTGATGAAAGCCTTGAAAGAAAATATTTCAAAGTTCGAGCAAACGCATGGCGCAATTAAGGATACAGATATGCCAAATGTATTGCCAATGAATTTTGGTGGACCGACAGCACAAGCATAAAAAATTTCAAACCCGCCTGCCCGGACGGGCAGGTTTCAAATTTCAGATTGCGTGTGCATTTTGCTCAATCGGTCCCAATTTGAAATCTGGAATCATTTTTGCCGATAATGTTTGTTATCAACCACTCATCATAAATTCAAGAATAAAGCTTTTTTATAACGTAAATTAGTAAAAACAAACCTCTCAAAAAATGAATATTAAAAAACAAATTATTCTTGGATTAGCACTTATTGCTGCCGATTTAGTAGTTGCACAAACACTTAGTAACAAAAAGGATGGTAATTATAAATTTACTGTAGTAAAAAATATAGAAGCTACTGAAGTACAAAATCAAGCACAGTCTGGGACTTGTTGGTCGTTCTCTTCTCTTTCATTTTTTGAATCGGAATTGCTTAGAATGGGGAAACCGAAGGTAAATTTATCTGAAATGTTTATTGTCCGCAATGCATATATGGCTAAGGCAGATAAATATGTGCGTATGCATGGCTTAATTAATTTTGGTCCAGGTGGAGCATTTCATGATGCAGCTTATGTAATTAAAAACTTTGGAATGGTTCCACAGTCAGCGTATATAGGCTTGGTGAATGGGGATAAAGAAATCAATCATAACGAAATGGACGCAATGCTAAAAGCGGAGGTGGATGTAATAGTGAAAGCAAATAAAATTTCTCCAAGTTGGGCTGTTGCGGTAAATTCTACGTTGGATGCTTATTTAGGAAAGGCTCCTGAAACATTTGATTATATGGGCAAACAATACAATCCAAAATCATTTGCAGCTTCCCTAGGTTTGAATATGGATAACTATATTGAAATTTCTTCTTTTTCACATCATCCATTTTATTCAAAATTTGCAATTGAAGTTCAGGATAATTGGGCTTGGGCTCAAGTTTATAATGTTCCTTTAATTGAAATGATTGATGTAATTGATAATGCAATTATGAATGGTTATTCTATTGCTTGGGGCGCAGATGTAAGTGAAAAAGGTTTTTCATTTAAAAATGGTGTTGCCATTGTTCCTGATTTAGATTGGGCAGATGTGAAAAAAGAAAAAATTGATTCTGTTATTTTGAATCCGGGTAAACAAATGGAAATTACTCAGGAGATTCGACAAAAAGCATTTGACAATTATGAAACACAGGATGATCACGGAATGCACATTGTTGGAATTGTAAAAGATCAAAATGGAACAAAGTTCTATGTGATTAAAAATTCATGGGGAATTAAAAACAATGATTGTGATGGTTATTTCTATGCTTCCGAAGCTTTCGTGAAATATAAAACTACCAGCATTATGCTTCATAAGGATGGCGTTAAGAAAGAGATTGCTAAGAAATTGGGAATGTAATATTACCACTAATACCAATTGTTATTATAAAAGATAAAAAAGTCCAAAGGATATTTATAATTTACAATGATTGATGTCGTTGCCTGCCTGCCGGCAAGGCAGGCAATAGAGTTTAGAACAATTTATTGGACTACTCATATAGCTAACGGTATAAGGATACTACGAAGTGTTTTTTTGACGACTTTAATTTGAAAGAGAATAACAACTATTCGTTTAAATGTGCGATTCCAAAAATACCCACCCAAAAATCTCGTTCTTGCTTAAGAGCGGAATTTTTTATTTTACAAGAAGCATTTATTTAAAAGCCACCTGTTTTGAATCAGCTTCCGAAATTTTTGTGAAAGTTTCCTTGAAGTCGTTGTATTCTTCGGGACTTACAACTTCCTTGTTGAATTTTAAGGAGCGAGTCGCAATTAATTTTGTTCCTGACATTTTAAAATTCAATGAATAGCTAATAATAGGTGTATTAATCAAAACGGTTTTTGGCATCTCTATCAATAATTTTCCTTTTGGCATTTCAATGGATAG
>JAYVZC010000299.1:0-8313 GCA_043783695.1 Bacteroidota bacterium | reverse complement strand
AAACCTTATAAGAATCTTTATCGAATTTACCACCAGCGTGTAATACAGTCATTACTACTTCTAATGCCGACTTTTTTTCTTTTGCGTGATAATCCGTTGGGATACCACGACCGTCATCCTTTACTGTAATTGAGTTGTTTTCATTGATTGTAACGAAGATATTCTTACAATGACCAGCTAAAGCCTCATCAATTGAATTATCTACCACTTCATAAACCAAATGATGCAGTCCTTTTTGACCTGTATCACCAATATACATTGAGGGACGTTTACGAACTGCTTCTAAACCTTCTAATACCTGAATACTATCAGCAGAATAATCTGATGATTTTGCTAAGTTCTCATTCACTGTTTCTTCCATAATTTATTGCCTGTTTTTAACCCTTTTTTTAGGGCTAACAAATATAGCTTTTTACCGCGTAAATAGTGATGTTTCGGGAGAATAAAAAGGTCTGTTTTATGAACATTTAGTTAACAAAAAAAACTCTGAAAATTTGGATAATTGAACTATAGTTTAACGAAAAAAATCATTAAAATGAGTAGGATAATCCAGCCATAAAACTGATACGTTGAGTAGGGTAATTATTGTAGCGATAATATCTAAAATTTGCAATGTTATTGAAGTTCACATAGAAACCTAACTTCTTTGTATAACGATACTCCACTCCAATATTAGCATCAAATACGCTTTTTAATTCTTGTGCAACAACTTTTTTTCCTGTGGATGAAGTACTGTCAGCAACAACTGTTTTTGCAAATTGATTATCGATATAATATAAATCTACTCTTGCAACAATTTTATCTCTCAAGTTATAATTTGCGGAAAGTGTAAACTTCATAGAAGGCTTATACCACGCCTTTTGCTCTGTACTCATTTTATAATTGTAATATTCTCCGCGTAAATTTATTCGCAATTTTTCTCTTTGTTGATACGATACTTCTCCACGAATATTTAATACTTCTGCATCATCATAAATAACATCAAAACGATTTGCTAATAAATCTTTAGTATTGTTCACATACAAAGCCATATTATCAATACTGGAATAAGAGACACGAGCATTGTATGCAACCGTTGATGATAAAGTTCCTTTTAATCCACCATACAATTCGTATTTGTAATTTGAATTATTCATTGTTAAATCCGACAATACAAATGGATTTTCATCTGTAAGGGCTTTAAAACTGTTCTTTTGAAGCTTTCCTGTTGCTCCTGCATACGGAACAATTATATTATCGACAATATTATAACTCAAATCAATATTCGGATAAAAATAAAATTTCGATTTCACAAAAATATCCATCACTCCTGTTACACCAATACTTGCACGATACTTTTCTCCTGTTGCAATAAAATTAGGGTTGATAGTGATAATCGTATTATTAGTTGTGTCTGTTATTGTTTTATAATTATAATAATCTACCGAAGCGTTCACTTTTAATACTTCTTTTAAAACCGCTGTTTGAACATAACCACTTGCTTTAAAATTGCTTTCAGATGATTTATATGTGTCTTGTAAGTTATAATAATTCAGCTTCACATCGTGATTGTAGCGTTCTGCTTTGGTGTAATGGCTTTTCAACTCTGCACTGGCACCAAAATAATTAAAACGTTGAATGGTAAAATCATTGTCCTTAATCTCGAACAAATTGGTATTAAATCCATAAAAATGAACCACATTACGAGTGTAATCAAAGTCCCCCGATAACGTATGTTCTTTCAAAAATTTCTTTCCGTATAAGCTAATCTCATTATCACTAAATCCACCAAAACCATAATCTTCTAATTTAGTTTGTGAGGACAAATGTTTTAAACGCAAACCGTAAGAATATTCTTTCGAACGTAAATTATTATACCAAGCTTCTCCGTAAGGTGTTTTGTAATTTCCAAAACCAATTTTCACCAATCCATTGTACAATTTTGTTAACGGCTCTCCAACCATTTGAGCTGCTTCTATTGGTTCAACATCGTACCCTGTAGCAATTTTTCTTGAGTTATTAATGTTGTATCCATTTACTTTCAATTTTTTTGTTGAATCAACAATGATTGGATTTGCCACTATTTTATTTGCATCTACAATGGTTGGCTTGTATGAGCCAACACTAATAATGAGCATCGAATCTAAAACCGTTTGCGAATACATTTTTACCGTTGTACTTATTACAAATACAAGCAGCAATAAACTATATTTAAAAGACATTTTATTCATGTTTTTCTTCTCCTTCTTTCACTGGTGGGGTAATTTCCTTACCTGGTTCCGCAAATAATTTATTTTGCTGCGGTGTATTTCCTTCAAACTCCACTTTAATTGGATCTTCTGTTGTTTTCATTTTTTTCGCAGCTTCTTCATCCGCATTTATTTTATCTAATTTTCCCTGAGCAATCTTTATTAATTCAGGAATATCCGATTCATCAATGATTCCTTTCAACATTCCTTTTGCTTGAAAATTATCTTTCAATGCAACATAATCATCTGCTAATAAAATCATTGCTTTGGTTACCCAATATGGATAATCACCATCACCATTTATTAATTCAAAAACTATTTTTTTAGATTGCTTATAATCATTTTTCAAATAAAATATATTCGCTACCTGATATTTTGATTCTGTTCCAATCTCCGCTTTTGATGAATTGGCAACCGATTGAAACTCTGCTTGTGCATCGTCCAATTTTTGTAAACTCAATTGAGTTTGTGCCATGTTATAATGTGCTTCACTACTAAGTTGCTCCGTAACATTCTCAATCTTCAAAACTTTGTTTGCGTAAGTAATAACATCGGCATTCGCTTTTGTATTGTAATACGAACGCATCAAACCTATAATAGCAGTATTGTTTGTTTTTGTATTCTCTGCTTGTAATTCCAGCATCTTATAATATTCTATTGCCTTTGTATAATCTTGTTTCTTATAAGCAATATCGGAAGCCTTGTATAACGATGTTTCCGTAAATTCATTCTTAGGTTTGCTTATAATAAATGCATAGCAATTAAGTGCTGCATCGGTATTTCCTAATTTATAATCACATTCGGCTTTATAAAAATTGGCTTGTGTGATAAATATTCCATCAGGAAATTTCTGAATATATTTATCAAAATCACTTACCACACTTTTACAATCCTGATCCATGTAGTGATTCTTTCCATTGTTATAAGTCAATGAATCCAATTCACCTTGAGGAATGCTTGCTCCTACTGATGCTAAATATTTATCCAACCCATCTGGATCACCTTTAGAAGTATAGATTGCTTTAACAGTATTTATCACTTCGTTTGCTTCTGCCGATTTTCTATCTCGCTTGATTAGCTTATCAAAGAAATACAATGCTTTATCATCTTCTTTTTTCGCATAATAGATTAAACCAATTTTACTCAAACTCACATTCACGTATGCACTGTTTGGATATTCTTCTATAAACTTTTTAAAATCAGTTAATGCCAAGTCATTTTGATTATCAATATAATAAGTTTGTGCGAGTTCAAATTTTGCTTTTTGAATGTAGGGCGATTTTGTATAAGTAGAAATGAAGCTACTTAAATCGGAAATTTTTGCTGCATACTTTTTCTGAACTCCATTTGCCAATGCCTTTTGAAACAATGCATAATCAGCATCTATCAACTTCATTTTGTATGATTGGTCATAATAATCCACTGCATTAACAAAATCTCGCTGCATAAAATAACCATCACCAATACGATTGTAAGCATCGTTTATTTTTTTCGCATTTGCCATTGGCTTGAACGTCACAAATTTTCGAAACCACAAATTACTGTTTGTATAATCTTTCAATTTGTAATAACAATATCCAATATTATAATTGGCTTCACTTAGTTCCGACTTACCAATAGCTCCAGGCTCCGAAATATAATCCAGATAAGTATCAACAGCATTCGGATAATTTGCCAAACGATAATAAGATTCTGCTTTCCAGTAAATGGCATTGGCACGAATGTTTTTATCAAACAAATAAGTATTTGATTTGTCAAACAACTTTATAGCTTCTGCAAATTGCATGTTGTTGAACAAATCAACACCTCGGTAATAAGCTACTTTTTGATGGGCTTGTTTTAATTCTGGTGTAAGTACTTTAATGCTTTCCAATGCTTCCAATGCTTCTTTATAACTTTTTGTTGTTATAAAAACATTTGCCAAATAAGTATAAGCTTCATCAATATGACTTGCATTCTGAAAGTTTATAATATACTTCTGAAATGCTTTGATGGCTTCATTGTATGGATTAAATGCCAATTCGTAAGATAGTTTTGCATAGTTGTACAAAGCATCTTCTTGAACACCTTTATCGAATTCCAATTTAGAAGCTAGTCCAAATGCATTGAGCGCATTTTGTTTGCTATCCGTTTTAATATAACAATCTGCAATATGATAATAAGCACTCTGTTCTAAGGAATCATCAATATTGCCAATTTTGATAAAATAACTGATTGCATCTTCACACTCATTTATTTTGTAATGAGAAAACCCTAATTGATAATTATCTTTCCTGGAAAGAGAACCCGCTGCTTTCTCATATTTTTTTAAAAAAGGAATCGCTTCTTTGTATTTTGAAAGTCGGTAATACGACTCACCAATAATTTTTGCTATTTCCGGTGCACGCTTTGTAATTGCTGAATCCAACAATGGCGGAGCATAAGTAATTACCGTTTCGTATTTTCCTTGCAGAAAATAAATTTGTGCGATGTAATAAGGAACAATTGGACCGAAGGTTTCGTTGTTTTGCAGTTTTACAAAATCAGTTAATGCTGTTTCGTAATTTTTTTCTCCATACAAAATATGTGCGTAATAATATTTTGCTGCAGGTGCATATTTATTATCGACATCTTTTATTTCATAGAAATCTTTTTTTGCTTCGTCCAACTTTTTGGATTCAAAAAAACTATATCCTCTTTTGAAATAAAACTCTGCAAGCTCTTCTGTTGTTAAGCTGTAGATGTCTACTTTCTCAAACCATTCAATAGCATCGTGGTATTTTTTCTTGCGGTAATTATATTTTCCGAGATAAAAATAAGCCAGTTCTACTTTCGGATTTTCGGTGTGATCTACAATAAATTGCTTGAGGTATAACTCTCCATCTTTGTTAAATAATTCGATGGCACAAATGGCATTGTAGTATTCTGCGTCAATACGGACAAGTGATTGAGGGTCTTTGTGTGACTCAATTACTCTTGTAAAACTTTTTTGCGCAGCACCATATTTCTCTTTTTGAAAAAGCTCAATCCCTGTTTTAAATTCCGAATCTTCATGAATAGCCTGAACTGTTTTTTGAGAAAAAACAGAAATCGAAATCGAAAAAAATAACCCGACTGATAATACAACCCCTTTAAATTTGTTCATTGTATGGTTTAGATGATGACCGTAAAATTAGTAAGGATAGCTGCATGAAGTTTTAGGGTATATGGAAGTTATTAACGCACAAGTGTTGAAAGTATTGTAAGTAAGTAACTTTGTTGAGGTTGCTAATGATTAATTTTATAGAATTAATTGCAGCAAACAATGGCACTCGATACAATCATCAGCTTAAATAACGTTTCTGTTTTCCAAAAGTACAACTTGGTGCTTACCAATGTCAACATCAGTATCGACAAGGGTGAATTCGTTTACTTGATTGGAAAAACAGGAAGCGGAAAAAGCAGTTTACTCAAAACATTGTATGCCGATCTGGATCTGACGCAAGGTAGTGGAACCGTTGCCGGATTTGATCTTCCCACTATTAAACTGAAGGAAATACCCTATTTAAGAAGAAAACTGGGCATTGTTTTCCAAGATTTTCAACTCTTGACAGATAGAAGCGTGAATGACAACTTAATGTTCGTGCTGAAAGCAACGGGGTGGAAAGACAAAGAAGCCATGCAAAAACGCATTCAAGAAGTCTTGGAAAAAGTACACCTGAATACCAAAGGATTTAAAATGCCTCACGAACTTTCGGGTGGTGAACAACAACGTATTTCTATCGCAAGAGCTTTATTGAACGACCCGGAACTTATTCTTGCCGATGAACCAACAGGAAACCTAGATCCTGAAACATCAGAAGGCATCATGAATTTATTGGTGGAGATTAGTAAAAACGGCAGAGCTGTATTAATCGCTACTCACGATATTATGATGTTTGATAAATTTCCTTCCAGAACTATCAGATGTGAGAATGGAAAAGTGATTGATTCTAAGGTGAATTAAGCATACCCTTCGGTATACCGAAGGTTTGGTTTCAGCATGACCGGAAACCAATGATGATATGTTGGAAAATATATTTATTAGATTTTGTATCGATTAGTTGTTTCCTCGCATATTCCAAAAGTGATGTTAGCTTCTAGCAAACTTCTCCATATCCAAATCTTTATCTGTATATAAGTCTTTGTTTCCATAGTCAAACCAGAATTTTAAAATATTTGTTTTGAGTTTGTAAAAGGGTTCAATTTTAAATAAGTGAGTGGTATGTTCTTCGTCAAATGGCGCAATCAAACCAAGTTTTGTTGTCGAGTCACCAAGAATAATGTAGCCATTAGTTTTGATGTTAGTTACCCTATCAACCGTTTCGTTTAAGAAGGGTAAAGTTGTATTTGGTTCAAGTCCGACACGATAAATAAAAGGACTACACAATTCATAATAAATTGTTCCATTGCTGTCGTGAGTGTGCATCCAAATATGATTATTCAGAATAATTGTTGTGTCAATTAATTGTTTAAGAGTTGCGGTTCTATTATCTGTATTATCTCGATATACGTTTATCGTAACGATTTCCTTTGTAACATCAACAACAAGATTCATTTCACCGTTGTTTGCCATTGCTATCATTTTTAAGTCATTTGGTTTTTGAATTATGTCAAGACTTGTAAAATATGCATAACAAATTGTTGTGAGAATTTTTGTCCCTTGATAATTCCAAAGGGAACCTCTATAGTTTGAAGATTGAAGAATTAATTGTTTCGGTTCAGGAAGTGTATGATGAAACAAGTAAATGTAAGGAATACCGTTAATTAGTTTACCTGTTCCTGTGCTATAATCCATTAAGTTCTCAATACCTGTAATCCTACATTTGAATAAATTTGACTGGTCATTAAAATTCTCTATATGCCACTCATGTGAAATTGTAATTCGAAGAGTATGTCCAAAGGCGATATCAACATAAACACTTCCAAAAATTTCTTTGTCGTCAAATTTGGTAAGTTGATTTGCCATAAATGAATAGAACTGAAACCACGTAAAGTTTTCATTGTCGTCCATTATATAAATGAGGTCAGGGACAATAACTGAAAGTCCTTCAGTGTGAACGAGTTTACATTTCAAATAGCCTTCATAGTCTTTTCCGCCAACTGGTTCTGTTCCACGAATATTATTGTAGTGATTATTCTCGGCATCTTCTATTCTGTCGAAATGTGTGTTGATTTTACTCATTGTTGTTTCTAGCCTGCCATGCTAATACTCCAATTTTCTCATACCCCCAATCTAAAAACTCTTTAGTTTCATTAATTTTTTTACGACACAAATAATTTATTAAAATCGAATTTTCATTTTTTAATTCAACATTTGAGATACCAATATTCCTTGCACATTCTATAATAACATCAGGATCGCCAATTATTAAAAATTTTTCGGGATAATAAATACACAGAATTTTCAACATAATCATGTTCCAAATTGGTGTTTGAATTGTTGAAATTTTCTCTATTTCATTTTCGTTTGCATATTTTAATCCTTGAAGAATAGCTTGTTTTAAATTTAAAAATTCTCGCTCCAGATTCCCCCCAATTAAAGGAACTTTTTTAGGACCAAAATTTTCATAATAATTTCCATCCTTAGATTTGTATATTCCAAATTTTGAAGCATTACCTCCTCCAATCCCAAATAAAATATCTTTGAATTCTAACCAATAGCAAAAACTATTGTCCGAAGTGCCTAAACAATAATCATCGAGATTAAGGGAGGAAATGACAGAAAGAGGAAATTTGGAAACAAACTTTAATCTTCCATTTTCAATTGCTTGAATCCTATCGTTTGATATAGTAAAGGATTGAGAGGCGCTGATAAAATCATTTAAATTGTTAATCATCTTTTTATGTTAGAAATCCAATAAATATAAATAGCTCCAAAAAGTTTAAACGAATAGTCATTTACCCATTCATATAATTATAAATAAAATCATCTTCTTGTTCTCCCTCTGGATCAAATTTCATAACAAACCTTGAAGTTAATTTACCCACCCATTCTTCAATTTCAGCAAATGAATTTAAATCGTTTAAGAAATGTAATGTTTTATTTGAAGCAGTAAAATCATCATCGAAATACATAATAATGTCT
>JAYVZC010000298.1:0-8324 GCA_043783695.1 Bacteroidota bacterium | reverse complement strand
GGCTGTAAAGCCTTTGAAAATAACACATTTAGCAAGATGAATACAGAGCAATTATTGAAACGTGCATTAAATTTCGAGTTTCTATCGCAAGAAGAAGGAGTTTATTTATTTAAGCATGCTCCTACTGCTGAATTGATATTTGTAGCCAATGAATTACGCAAAATTCAAAAACCCGATTCATTACCAAACAATGGCAAACCGGGCAAAGTAACTTGGCAAATTGATAGAAATGTAAACACTACAAACGTATGTATTGCCAATTGTAAGTTCTGCAATTTTTATCGCATTCCCGGTCACGTTGAATCTTACATCACCGGCATGGAAACGTATAAAACAAAAATTGATGAAACCCTGAAATATGGTGGAGATCAGTTATTATTACAAGGCGGTCATCATCCCGAATTAGGATTGAAATTTTATGTAGATACGTTTACTTCTATCAAAAAATTGTATCCGAAAATAAAATTGCATGCACTAGGACCACCAGAAGTAGCGCACATTACTAAGCTTGAAAAATCGACACATACCGAAGTTTTAAAAGCTTTGAAAGAAGCTGGAATGGATAGTTTACCAGGAGCAGGAGCAGAAATTTTGAACGATCGAGTACGAAGATTAATCTCCAAAGGAAAATGCACAGGTCGGGAATGGTTAGATGTGATGCGCGCTGCACATCAACTAAACATTACTACTTCCGCAACAATGATGTTCGGACATATAGAAACAATTGAAGAACGTTTCGAGCATTTGGTTTGGATCCGACAAGTACAAAGTGAAAAACCAAAAGATTCGAAAGGTTTCTTAGCCTTTATTCCATGGCCTTTTATGGATGATGGAACTTTATTGAAACGTCACAAAGGAATTACAAATAATGTAAGTGGCGATGAATACATTCGCATGATAGCGATGAGTCGAATTATGTTACCAAACGTGATCAACATTCAGGCAAGCTGGTTGACAGTTGGAAAAGATGTTGCTAAGTTGTGTTTACATTCCGGAGCGAATGATTTTGGAAGCATTATGTTAGAAGAAAATGTAGTTTCGGCAGCGGGAGCACCTCATCGCTTTACAGCAAAAGGAATTCAGGAAGCCATTATTGAAGCAGGATTTGAACCACAATTAAGAACACAACAATACGAGTACCGTGAACTACCTGCCAATATGGTGGAACAAGTTATTAATTATTAATACGACAATGTATCTTGAACCGTCACACTGAGCGCGACCATAGGGAGGTCATCCCGAGCATTCTGCGTTGAAGCAGACACTATCGAGGGACGAAGGGAAAGGGCGAAAATCACAAATAACAACAATGAAAATGATACACACACTTAAAACCACCTTACTTCTTTGCACCATAGTGCTTTTAGCAAGTTGTAAAAAAAATTACACCTGCACTTGTACTGATGGAACAGGTACAAAAACAGTAATTTTTACGGAAAAAAACACTAAAGGTAAAGCCTCATCAAAATGTGATGCATACTATAATAATAATTATGGAAGTGTTCCTTTTAATACAACCAACTGTGCTTTGGACTAAGTTTTGGGGCTTAGGCATGTATAAAATTGCCTAAAATAATTTTGTTTCCTGTTTTTTATTGCTCTAACTTTGTAGAAAATAAAAATTCATGAAGAAGCTATTCTATTCTCTACTCTTCCTTTTTGCTATAAATACAAGCTTCGCCACGCATAATATGGCGGGTGATATTAGTTATGCCTATGTTGGAACAGTTAGTAATCCTTATAGATATAAAATCACGGTCCAAACTTATACCAAATGGATAGGTACATCTGGAACAGATAGATGTGAACTAATGATTTATTTTGGTGACAGTGATAGTGCTCTTATTCCTCGTGTTAATGGTCCAAGTGTTAATTGTCCTGCAACAGCTGATGGTTTATTGATTGGGGGTTGTACTGGAAATATCAGATATAATGTTTACGAAGCAACGCATGATTTTGCCGGACCAGGGAATTATATAATTACTATGCAAGACCCTGCAAGAGCAAGTGGTATATGTAACATTCCTCTTTCCGACAACACGACATTTACATTACAAGCAGAACTGATAATAAATCCTTTTTTAGGAAATAATAGTAGTCCTGCCTATAATCAAATTCCAATTCTTTGCGATACATCTAATATAATAGCATACTACAACCCTTTGGCAATAGATTCAGATGGCGACAGTTTGTATTATGAATTAATTACTCCTTTGACAAATGGCGGATTTGTGTCGGGATATATATTGCCCAATGCCAGCAACTCGTTTACAATTAATTCAATTACAGGACTTGTCAGATGGGACAAGCCAATGTGGATTTGCCCTTACGTTTTTGCTATAAGAATTACCGAATGGAGAAACGTTGCAGGCAGTTATTTTCTAATTGGAAGAAGCATACAAGAAATTTATAGCATAGTTACTCCCTATATGGGAATTTCAGATGAAAATACGTCATCTACTTCATTAAACATTTTTCCAAACCCCTCCAACGGCTTAATAAATATGACAATTGAAGCTGCATTACAAAATCAGGAATATCAAATTGTAATCAGTAATTCCATGGGACAAATTATTAAAACAATTGATATTAGCAACAGTTCAGCTGTTATCAATGAAAATGAACTTTCTTCGGGCATTTACTTTTATGCCCTATCCAATAAAGCTGAAATCCTGAACAAAGGGAAATTTGTGATTTTAGACGGGAATGTGAAATAAAATCCGTAATTTAGAGTTCTATTTTTTGATGCTTGTTGAATGAAAAAATTACTCCTTTCCATATTTGTTCTTTTGATTGGTTTTCCCAATGCATTTGCTACACATAACCGTGCGGGAGAAATTACTTATAAGTATGTTCCAAATATAGGTAACCTACTCAAATACGAAATTACAGTCACTACCTATACAAAATGGGTGGGAACAAGTGGAACCGATAAATGTGAATTAACTGTTCTTTTCGGAGACGGTGATAGTGCTGTTGCTCCTCGTGTAAACGGACCAAGTATTAATTGTCCTTCTACTGCTGATGGCGTTTTAATTACTCCTAATACTCGCTACAACATATATAAAACTACACATGTTTATGCTGGCTATTCAAATTTCATTATTTCCATGGAAGACAGAAATAGAAATTCCGGAATTTGTAATATTCCTGATTCTAACAATCAATCGTTTTTTCTTCGCTCAGAATTAGTGATTTCCCCGTTTTTAGGACAAAATGATTCACCGATATTAATCAATGCGCCCATTGACGATGCCTGTGTGGGTGTTTGTTTTGAACACAATCCCGGAGCTTCGGATGCCAATGGCGATAGTTTATATTACAGCATGAGTGTTTGTTATGCAAATGGAGTTCCCATCCCAGGCTGGACATTCCCGCCAAATATGAATTCAAGTAGCATAGACCCACGTAGAGGTGATTTAGTGTGGTGTGCTCCTAATATGATTTGTCAGTATAATGTTGCTATTCTTATTAAAGAATATCGTTTATTGGTTGGCACAAGCACACGGTATTATATTGGTTCAATATTGCGCGACATGCAAATTACTGTTGCTGCTTGCTCCAACAATGCACCTCAAATAAATAATGTAAACGATACTTGTGTGATTGCCGGTAGCAATTTGAACTTTAATGTTACTGCAACAGATGTTGAATTTCTTCCATTGTCATTAACTGCTACAGGTGGTCCTTTGTTGTCAACTGCAACTCCACCAGCAACTTTTTCTTCTGTATCAGGAATGGGAACAGCAAGCGGAGTATTTAACTGGAATCCTAGTTGTAGTCAAGTTCAATTATTACCTTACTTAGTAACGTTTAAAGCAACTGATGGTGGCGGGTTTGATGGTTCTGGTCCATTAGTAAGTTTTGAATCGGTATTTATAAAAGTGATTGCTCCTGCTCCAACCGGATTAACAGCAGTTCCAAGTGGTGCCAGTATCATCTTAAATTGGAACAATGCTATTTGTGGTTCCACAGGAAGCAATCCTCTGAAAAAATATTATATCTATCGTAAAAATGTTTGCGACCCCTGGTCCCCTGGCCCTTGTGAAACAGGCGTACCAAGCTATACAGGCTATACATTAATCGGTTCAACCAATTTTAATGTAATTACTTTTACTGATAATAATGGTGGAGCGGGATTAACAAATGGCGTTGACTACTCTTACATTGTAGTTGCATATTATTTGGATGGTTCTCAAAGTATTGCCTCTGATAATGTTTGTGCACAATTGGTTCGCGATGTTCCAATTATTACGAATGTAAGTGTACTAAGCACTAATCCAACAACCGGTTCAATTTGGACGCATTGGGTGAAACCAATTGGTAGTACTACTAATTTGGATACCGTTATAAATCCTCCTCCGTATGAATATCGTTTGATGAAGGCTCCCGGATTCAATCCGCCATTATCCTCTTATACAATAGAAACGAGCTATACTTATGGCGCTTATTGGAATGTGACCGATACCGGTTATGTATCCACTAATATAAATACAGATACTCAGAAATGGACTTACCGTGTTGATTTTTATTCTAACGGTTTATTGAAAGGCTCTACGCAAACTGCTTCATCTGTATTTCTATCTTCTACTCCCGGTGATAAAAAAGTGGATTTATCGTGGCAACAGTTTGTACCATGGAATAATTACATCTATCATATTTATAGAGAAACATTCCCTGGTTCAACTTTTTTCACAAAAATTGATAGTACCACAGCATTGACTTATACTGATACGGGCTTAGTGAATGAAATAGAATATTGTTATAAAATTTTAGCTGTTGGAGAATATTCTGATATTACTTTACCAAAACCACTTTTCAATTATTCGCAAATTAAATGTGAAACTCCTGTGGATTTAATACCACCATGTCAGCCACCATTTGATGTTGTTACAGATTGTGATGTGATTCAAAATACAATTACTTGGGTGAATCCAAATGCTTGTGTAGGCGGTGGCGATGCTGTTCAAATAAATATTTATTTTTCTCCAACTGTAAACGATCCGTTGCAACTAATTTACAGTACTACCGACATGAGTCTTACTATGTATACACTTCCAATCTATTACTACGAAGGCGTTCCGTCTATTGCCGGATGTTATGCTGTAACGGCTGTGGACTCTGCAATTACTCCAAACGAAAGCCCTATTGTAAATAAAATATGTATCGACAATTGCCCTGAATACGAATTACCAAACGTTTTCACACCAAACGGAGATGGTAAAAATGATTTTTTTACTCCACTTCCAAATTGGCGTTTTGTAAAAGATGTGGAAATTAAAATATACGATCGCTGGGGAGTATTAATGTTTTCAACAAATAATCCAACTATTTTGTGGGATGGAAAAAATCGGGACACTAAAAAAGAATGTACCGATGGAACTTATTTTTATGTTTGTACAGTAAATGAAATTCGTATTGATGGGATTAAACCCCGACTAATAAAAGGATTTGTGCAACTCATCAAACAAAATCCAAATCCGGCACAGTAATATGTTTTCAGGAATTATAGAAGAACTGGGAGAAATTATAGCTATCCAAAAAGAAAAAAATAATTTACACATCACTGTAAAAGCCACATTTACTAAAGAACTTAAAGTTGACCAAAGCATCGCTCACAATGGCGTTTGCTTGACTGTTGTAGATATAAAAAACGATAACTACACTGTAACTGCAATTGATGAAACACTGCAAAAAACAAACCTTGTCTTATTAACTATTGGCGATAAACTAAATTTAGAAAGGTGTTTGAAAGTTGGCGATCGATTGGATGGACATATTGTTCAGGGGCATGTTGACCAAACTGCAGTTTGCAAAAAAGTGGAAGAAACAAATGGCAGCTGGACTTTCAATTTTGAATACGATGCATCAAAAAATAATGTAACCGTTGAAAAAGGTTCTGTTTGTGTGAATGGTGTAAGCTTAACGGTAGTAAATTCCAAAGACAATTCTTTTTCCGTTTGTATTATTCCTTATACGTTTGAACACAGCAATTTCAAAACAATTAAACCCAGCTCTATTGTAAATATTGAGTTTGATATTTTAGGAAAATACATTGGTAAATTAATGCAAAAATAATTCCATCTCCCTTTCCTTTTATAGGAGAGGGGCTGGGCTGAGGTCTAAAAAACTTTACTTGCAACTCTGCGAGTAACTTCCGAACTTCCCATTGTATAATAATGCAAACAAGGTGCTCCAGCTTTTATTAATTCTTTTGATTGATTGATGCACCATTCAACACCAATTTCTTTTACTTCAGCATCTGATTTACATTTTTCAATTTCTTCTAACAATGCTTGCGGAACATCTATCTTAAATATTTTAGGCAAAAGAGTTGCTTGCTTTTTAGTAGTAATAATTTTTAATCCCGGAATAATTGGGACATTAATATTTTGCTCTTTGCATTTTTTTAGATACTCCAAATATTGAACATTATCAAAAAACATTTGGGTTACAATATATTCCGAACCTGCGTCAATCTTCGATTTCAGATGTTTCATATCCGAAATTAAATTTGGTGCTTCAAAATGTTTTTCAGGATAACCTGCTACACCAATACAAAAATTTGTTGGAGCAACATCCGCTAAATCATCATCAATGTATTTTCCTTTGTTCATATTTCCGACCTGTTTTACCAAATCAATTGCATAAGCATGTCCGCCTGGCTCCGGAACAAATTCCGGTTCGCTTTTAATGGAATCGCCTCGTAAAGCCAATACATTATCAATTCCTAAAAAGTGTAAATCGATTAATGCATTTTCTGTTTCTTCTTTACTAAAACCGCCACAAATAATATGAGGCACAGCATCCACATGGTATTTATTCATAATAGCCGCACAAATTCCAACTGTCCCCGGACGCTTACGAATACTCACTTTTTCGAGATAACCGCCTTCACGTTTTTTATATAAATATTCTTCGCGATGATAAGTTACATCCACAAACGATGGTTTGAATTCCATCAATGGGTCTATTCCATCAAAAATAGATTGAATGCTTTTCCCTTTCAAAGGGGGAAGAATTTCAATAGAAAATAATGTTGATTGTGCTTGTTTGATGTGATCGGTTACTTTCATAAATAAGGTTATTGTTTTTGCGATAGTATGTTATGCACCAATATTTTTATACAACATATAATTGTATTGGCTATTTCATACTAATTTATTTGCTAGTGCAAAGTAAAGGCTTGGAGGTTTAAAAACCAAATTAATATGCAGATGTAGCAATTTAATGAGATAGCAATTAGCAGGAAATTGCATCAGATAATTCACAAAAAAGTAGTAAATTCGCAATCCTTTACAAGAAAGTATACATGGAGAACATTAGAAATTTTTGCATCATTGCCCACATCGATCACGGAAAGAGTACCCTTGCCGACCGTCTTTTAGAATATACCAATACCATCAACAAACGCGACATGCAGGCTCAAGTGCTGGATGACATGGATCTGGAGAAAGAGCGCGGCATTACGATTAAGAGTCACGCTATCCAAATGGATTATAATTATGAAGGCAAGAAGCCTGCCTGTCCGGCAGGCAGATATGTTCTCAATTTAATTGATACTCCCGGACACGTAGATTTTTCTTATGAAGTTTCCCGTTCCATTGCTGCTTGTGAAGGCGCTTTGTTAATTGTAGATGCGGCACAAGGAATTCAAGCACAAACCATTTCCAACTTATACCTTGCTTTAGGAAACGATTTAGAAATTATTCCTATCCTAAATAAAATTGATTTACCAAGTGCGGAACCCGAATTAGTAAAAGATCAGATCGTAGAATTATTGGGTTGTAAAAGAGAAGAGATTATGTCTGCCTCCGGAAAAACAGGAATGGGCGTTCACGAAATTTTAGAAGCCATTGTTGAACGTGTTCCCGCTCCAAAAGGTAATCCAACAGGACCATTACAAGCATTAATATTTGATTCGGTTTACAATTCTTTCAGAGGAATTATTGCTTATTTTAAAGTAATAAATGGCAGCATTAAAAAAGGCGATAAAGTAAAATTCTTCGCAACAGAAAAGGAATACAGTGCCGATGAAATTGGAGTGTTAAGACTAAAACAAGAGCCTCGAAACGAAGTAAAGACAGGTGATGTAGGATATATTATTTCAGGAATTAAAGATGCAAGAGAAGTACAAGTAGGTGATACCATTACCACAGTCGCTAATCCATGTGCTGCCGGAATAAAAGGATTTGAAGAAGTGAAACCAATGGTATTTGCCGGAATTTATCCTGTAGATACTGAAGATTTTGAAGAGTTACGTTATTCAATGGAGAAACTTCAATTGAATGATGCGTCTTTAACATGGGAACCTGAATCGTCAG
>JAYVZC010000297.1:0-8343 GCA_043783695.1 Bacteroidota bacterium | reverse complement strand
AAGTTCGTTTATTTTCTTCCGGAGGATTTAACTCTAAACATAAACAATACGCACGTTTTTCAAAATTGGAATACAAAGAAGAATTAATTCCTTTTGTTGCTGTTCCAATGACTGTTTCTATTATGAGTGCAGAAGACAGAACAGGTAGAGGAGGAGATCACATTCCATTTCGTCAGCATGGTTATACCTCTATTCGTTACACATCTGCCAACGAGCATGGAAATGCAAATGTAGCAGCAACAGAGTATTCGGATAGACAACATAGTTTTAGAGATACTTTAGGCATGGACACAAATGCCGATATGATAGTAGATAGTTTTTTTGTGGATTTTCATTATCTCGCTAGAAATGCGGTCATCAATGGAAATGCGGCAGCAATGGCAGCAATAGGACCAAAGTCTCCCGATTTTACTGTTGTTGCAATCGGATTAAATACTGTTCAAGTAACTATTATTTTGGAAACAGGATATGCGAATTATCGTTTTGCCGAAAGAACAAATACTAATGATTGGGATTCGGTTTATACTATGAATGGTATTGTGGATACGTTTATGGTTGGAGCAGCAGTGAATCATTATGTGAGTGTGGCATCAATTGATACAAACGGAATAGAAAGTTTATTTTCAAAAGAAATTTTGATAAGCGTTCCAAACGGAATTGATGAATTAAAAAAAGAAGAAGGAATTTCACTTTTGCAAAACACGCCAAATCCTTTTGATGAATCTACCATTATATCGGTGTATGTATATAAAGGAAAAAAATACAAAGAAGCATATATCTTAATTACCGACATCAAAGGAAGAGAAGTAAAACGAATACCGGTGGAGTTGAAACAAGGAATGAATGAAGTGATTTATGATCATGGTTACGGAGCGAGTGGAATCTTCACTTATACTTTAATGATTGATGGGAAGGCGATTGAATCTAGGAAGATGGTGTTTGCTAATTAGTTTAAAAAGTTTTTAGTTTGATGGTTTTAGATGAATATAGTCATCTCTGTGCAACTCAATTTAACTCTTTTTTCTCTGTGTTGAAAAGGTTGCGAAGATAAATCACACTAATCTGTCTCCCATTTTCTTGTTGGTCTTCCGTCTTGCTTTATAATTGTGTAATTATTTTTTGCAGCAAGTTTAAACATCCGTTTTCTTAATTTTTTAGGGTAAAAAGTAGTGTAAATATTTCCTAATCTTTTTTTATTTTTCACAATTCCAATTTGTCCCAAAATGTCCTCTGCAGAAGCCGCACAACGCATTCCGAAAAAGGCATAATCATAAGGAGCTTTTGTGCAATAATCCATTTGTATTTTATGAATTTGATCGTATTGCATTTCTGAAACAGGAATAATGAAAGTGACAACTTTATAACCTTTTGGATAAGGTTCTTGATTCTGAGTGTGCTTCCCGTCAAACTGACTATGGTAATTTATTCTATGTGAAAGCATGTGTACTCTTCCAGAAGGAGAAAATCCATAATCAATGCTATCTACTTCAATAGTAACATGTCCTCCGTGCATTCCTCCAAAGTATTTCATTTCGGTTTTTCCTTTGTATTTTTTCAAAGGTTTAGAGCCGTAAAGGAAGTGTACTTTAATAAAGTGAGTCGAATCGGTTTGCCCGATTAGAAAAGAAGAAAATGAAAGGAGCAGAGTGGTTATTAAGAAACGCATTTTTTGAAAAATCTTTTTTTTGAGTTTTAAATTAACATCTTCTACACACCCCAGCCCCTCTCAAGAGGGGAATGCACTTCGATTACAATTTTATTTTTATTCCTAAATCTAAAAATCTCCAATCCTAAATTTTTATCCGCCCGCTTTTTTCGCTTTGTAATTCATCTCCGTAAGGAACTTTAAAACTTTATCACGATGATCGCCTTGCAAGAGTATTTCTAAATTTTTTACACTTCCTCCAACACCACATTTTTGTTTCAATGCTTTTCCTAATGTTTCCAAGTCTGCCATATTTCCAACATGACCCGTTACACGAGTTACTAGTTTCCCTCCACTTATGCGGTCGAGGAATATTTTTAGGTTTTGTTGTTGCGGTGGAAGTGATTGCATAGTAGTATCGTCTTCACTATTGAATTGAAAATCTTTGTTGGTGGAAAACACAAATCCGTCTTCGTTATTTTTTTTTGACATGGTTATTTATGTGTATAGAAAAAAGAGTTATTTCTTTTTTCTATAAGAGATTTAAGTGTGAATTTTTAAATTGAGGAGTACTGCAAAGATTAATAAATGCTTGTATTTATGTTTATTATTAGATATTTCAAAAATATCCTTTGTACTATTTTGAACTAAGTATTGGTATTGCCTACTATTTTGGGTATTAAAAAAATTGTCAGGCATATTTATCCCGCCACTAATTTATCCAAAACACTGGTATGTATTATTTCACAATAGTAACAGTACCTATATATGCATGTTTTCTGCTGAATACATCTGTTAATCTTACTTTCCATACATAAACATCCTGCTGTGCTACATCTGCACCGCCATTTGCTCTTCCATCCCATTTGTCGTATAAATAATCTCCATGAAAAATTTCATTTCCCCAACGGTCGAAAATCCAAATGTCATAAGTTACAATTCCAATACCATCGCCAAAGAAATAATCATTCACACCATCGCCATTGGGAGTTACACAATTTGGAATGTAGAAAGTAAATTCCGGTCCAATCTCAATTGGAAGTGTAGTTGAAGAAACACAACCATCTGTATTTGTAACAGTTAATGTAACATTATAGATGCCTGGATTAGTTATAGGAAACTGATGTACGTTGTTTTGAGTAATACTGGTACTTCCATCGCCAAAATCCCATGCCCATGTACTGATATTGGAATAAGATTGATCTGTAAATGTAATAGAGCCATCAAAAATTGTTGATGAAGGAGGAGTTGGAATGAATGAAGCTGTTGGTACGTCAAATACTTGAATGAATTGTGAAATCAACAATGTGGATGAACAGCCATTGTTTGATGTAACAGAAAGTGTTACATCATAAAATCCGCTATTGGTATAACAATGAGAAGGATTTTGAGTTAAATCAGCCGGACTTCCATCACCAAAATTCCATGACCATCCTATAATTGTTCCACCGACTACAGTTGAAAGATCTGTAAATTTTACACAAAGTGGAGGACAACCCGGAGGTGTTGAAGAGAATGCTACAATGGGAGATGGAAAAAATGAAAGAGTAACATTTGAAGAAGCAAAAGGACATGCTCCTGCCCCGCTTGAAGTTAATGTTAATGTTACAGAACCACCAACAGTGTCAGCAACACTTGGTGTATAACTTGCATTTAAAGTAGTTGCATTTGGAGAAAAAATTCCCGTTCCACCGCTCCATGTTCCTCCTGTTGCAGACCCACCAACAGATCCGGCTAATAAAACACTTGAACCATAACACAGAGATTGTGGAGAACCCGCATTTGCAGTTTGCACAGGGTCAACTGTTACAATAACCGCATCTGTTGAAGTACAACCCGAAGCAGTATTGGTTGTAGTAACGGTATAGTTTGACGTTAATGCACCAGGACCTGGATTTGTTAATGTTACAGTTGGATTTGAAATAGTTGTGTTGCTCAATCCTGTTGCCGGTGACCATAAATAAGTATCTCCAGAAATTGTTGGTGCTCCTAAGTTTCCTAAAATGCCAGTACATAATAAAATGTCTGGTCCGGCATTTGAAACTGGGGCAGGATTAATAGTTACAGTTGAAACTGCGGTTGAGGTACAAGTTAAAGATGTTCCTGTAACAGTATAAGTAGTTGTAACGATAGGACTAGCAGTTGCAGTAGTTACACCTGTAGCAGTAGCTCCGGCAGACCAAGTATAAGAAGTAGCACCACCAGCAGTTAAATTTGCAGTTACTCCTGCACAAACAGTAGGTGAATTAACAGTAGTAATTGGTAGTGGATTTACTGTAACTGTAGATACTGCAGTTGAAGTACAAGTTAAAGATGTTCCTGTAACAGTATAGGTTGTAGTAATAGCCGGATTAGCATTTGCTGTATTCGTTCCTGTGGATGTAGCTCCGGCAGACCAAGTATAAGTTGTTGCACCACCAGCAGTTAAATTTGCGGTTTGTCCCACACATATAGTAGGAGAATTTACAAAAGTAATTGGCAATGGATTTACTGTAACTGTAGATGCAGCAGTTGAGGTACAAGTTAAAGATGTTCCTGTAACAGTATAGGTTGTAGTAATAGCCGGATTAGCATTTGCTGTATTCGTTCCTGTGGACGTAGCTCCGGCAGACCAAGTATAAGAAGTAGCACCACCAGCAGTTAAATTTGCTGTTTGTCCTGCACAAATAGTAGGCGAATTAACAGTAGTAATTGGTAGTGGATTTACTGTAACTGTAGATACTGCAGTTGAAGTACAAGTTAAAGATGTTCCTGTAACAGTATAAGTAGTTGTAACTAAAGGGCTAGCATTTGCTGTATTCGTTCCTGTGGATGTAGCTCCGGCAGACCAAGCATAAGTTGTAGCACCACCGGCTGTTAAATTTGCGGTTTGTCCTGCACATATAGTAGGTGAATTAACAGTAGTAATTGGTAATGGATTTACTGTAACAGTAGATACTGCAGTTCCTGTACAAGAACCTGATGCACCGGTAACAGTATAGGTTGTAGTAGCCACCGGATTAGCATTTGCTGTATTAGTTCCTGTGGATGTAGCTCCAGCAGACCAAGTATAAGTTGCTCCTCCACCGGCAGTTAAATTTGCAGTTTGTCCTGCACATATAGTAGGAGAATTTACATTGACAATAATTGACCCTCCACTAGTAACTGTTGAAACAGCAGTATTAGAACAAGCGCCCAATGTACCTGTAACGGTGTAAGTAGTAGTAATAGCAGGAGTTGCATCAGCAGTATTTACTCCTGTGGATGTTGCTCCAGCTGTCCAAGCATAGGTTGTTGCACCACTAGCCACAAGATGAGCGGTATCTCCTGGACAAATAGATGGGGAATTAACAGTAACAATAGGTAGCGGGGTTACGGTAACAGTACTATGAGAAGTATCGGCACATCCATTTAAATCGGTATAGGTACAAACATAAGTAGTTGTAATAGCCGGACTCACCGTTATTGATGGGGTTATTGCTCCACCAGGTGTCCACGAAAAGCCGCCACCAGACACAGTTGGTGTTGCTGTAATGGTTGCGGATGCTCCAGCGCAAACAGTTTGTGAAGTAGATGAAACAGAAGCAGGAGGATATACAGTAACAGAATAAGTTAGGAATGTAGTACACATTGGTCCGGCAACAGAAGTAATAGTACAAGTATAAGTTGTACTTACAGCAGGAGTAACAATAATAGTTTGAGTAGTTTGTCCGCCAGGAGCCCAAGAATAAGCTGCTGCACCAGCAGGAGCAGCAAGGGTAGTAGGAATGCCCGGACAAACAAAGTTAGGTCCTGTAATTGCCATTGGAGCGCATTGCACATCAATGTATGCATAAGCAAAGTGAGCACCAAGAGAACAATCTCCAACAGAGAATTTAATTCTTGCACAAGTACCAATGTATGGTGTGAGATCCACAGCTACAGGTGTCCAAGGACGGTAATAAACATCTGTGGTGCCCGGGGCTAGTGTAAAACCTGGTATTCCCGGGCCTCCTACTACTAAATATTGTCCGCAAACAATTGGATTTCCAACACAATCAAATACTTCTATTTTAAAAAACGGTTGTTGTTCGGGAGTATGGGCAGCAGCAATAGAGTTCGCATCTTGAATAACAACGGCATATTGATAGGTTAGCAAAGCATTTGCGGCAGTAACATTAAATTTTTGCTCTAATGTTGCACCCCCATATCCCGCAGTTGTTCCATCTCCAAGTCTTGCAGAGTTTGGTCCCAAACCGGGAGCTACAATCGGAAATCCGCCAAATGGATCAACTCCGGCTCCGGCAGTAATGGTATGCTGAGGTGCAGCAATTGCAAATGTAACCGGATTGTACATTGGTGTAGGTGCACCCGGAGCTCCGTCATGAATAGTATATCCATAAGTTCCCGACCATCCGGCAAAACTACCGGCATCAAACCCCATATTTGTACAAGATGGTTGTGTAGGTGGTGTAGCTATATATTTTACAGCAATTGAATAATCAAAACAAGGACAATATCCCGGATAACAATCAATTAAAATATAATAACATTGTCCGGCTGTAACATTAGCTGAAGTAGCTGTTTCAGGCGTTCCTTGGCTACTTGTTCCACTTACGCATGTTCCAACACCAGGGCAACCTTGCCAAACAGAAAGTGCGGGAAATTGATATGGTTGTGATGGACTTATACAATACAATGTCATATTGGTAAGTGCAACATTTATTGTTCCGGTTGTTGTAGCACAAAAATAGTATAGCCAATCAGCACCTTGTGTATTAAGTGCATCCATACAGGAAGCACCAACAAGGTTGTAATCGTTGGTTGCAGGTGCACAATTTGTACCCGTACCTGTGAATGGAATTGTAATTGGGCTACCCGCTGCACTAGCACAGGTATTACCACCTTGTGAAAATCCAATAAATGGCAGTGTTAATAATGAGAGAAAGAGAGTTGCTTTTTTCATGAGCTTATGTTTGGGAAATTTCATGATTATTTATTTTCTTTTATTTCAAATTTTTCCTTTGAAATAGTTCCATCGGGAGACTTAGTTGTAACAATTGCCTCCTTCTTACTTGCATTTATTTCGCAAGATTCGATAGGTTTTTTTTCAGGTGTAATTCGTTTTGCTTCCGCAGAAGTAACAGCAGGTTTTACTTCGTCTGCCGAAATTTTATAAATTACCTTTTGAGTTTTAGCGGGCTCTTGAGAAAAGCCATTCATACAAAACATAAAAGCAAAAACGATAAATAGATTAAATTTTAGTTTCATTTAGAGAGATTTTGTTAAACAAATAAAATTAAAGATTATTCTTTTAAAAAATGAATTATATCGCTAATATAGATACAATTATTTGCAAATAGTTGCACCCAAAACCTATTTATTAACCATTTGTCGTTATTAAAATGATGCTATTTAGTATCAATATCTTATACCAAATTGTTACTATAAGGAGTCCAAAGGACATTTTGTAATAACAATTGGTATAACATATACGATAAAATGATACAATACCTAATACAATTCCAAGGCTACGAGTTGTAATTAACCCCAAAGGTTGCATTTCAAGTAAAAAATTATTAACAAAAACGAAAAAAGATAAAAAAGGGAGGCAACCCTATCATTCATTACCAAGACCAAAAAATCCCTTTTTTGAGAAAAGAAAGAGTTTTTTCTTCTGAACTTCCAGGTTTGGGAGTGTAATCGTATTCCCAGCCGGCAGTTTTTGGTAAACTTATTAATATAGATTCAACTCGACCGTTACTTTCTAAACCAAATTTAGTTCCTTTATCGTAAATTAAGTTGAACTCAACATATCTTCCTCTACGAAGTAATTGCCATTTTTTATTGTCTTCGTTAAATGATTTGGATTTATTTTTATTCATCAATTGCGTATAGATTGGTGCAAATGCGTTTCCAATTTCTTGAACAAAAGCAAATAACTGTTCTTTAGATATATTTTCGGTTTGAGTTAATTTATCAAAAAAAATACCTCCTATTCCACGTGTTTCATTTCTATGAGTAATATAAAAATAATCGTCAGCCCACTTTTTAAAATCGGTATAATAAGTTGGATGGTGTTTGTCGCAAGCTTTTTTTAATGCCGTATGAAAGAATTTTGCATCCTCTTCCACAACATAATGCGGAGTGAGATCAATACCTCCGCCAAACCACCAAACGCCATTACTCATTTCGAAATACCGGATATTCATGTGAATGATTGGTACCATGGGGTTGCTAGGGTGAATAACAATAGATACACCGGTTGCGTAGAAGTTGGGAGTTTGGAGTTGTGAGTTGTGAGTTTTTGGTTTATTCTCCGAAAAATTATTTAATAGAAAATCTGGAACTTTTCCATGCACTGCGGAATATAATACTCCGCCTTTTTCTATTACATTTCCATCTTGAATAATTCGAGTTCTTCCTCCTCCACCTTCTTTGCGTTTCCAATTGTCTTCTTTAAATTTTCCCAGTCCATCTTCCTCTTCCAATGCTTTGCAGATATTATCTTGCAACAACATAAACGCTTCGGAAATTTGTTCTTTGCTAAGCATAAATTAATTGGCTTTTATCAGTTGATAATCCTGATACTTGAGAATGTATACAAACTTATTTTCAAATCCGCTATCAGCAGGAAATTGTGAGAAACGATAGTTACTACTTAGCCCTTGATATTTATTTTCGGAAAGATTTTTCAGGAAACCGCTTCCATCTTTTTGTAAAAATGAAACGAATGACAA
>JAYVZC010000296.1:0-3536 GCA_043783695.1 Bacteroidota bacterium | reverse complement strand
AATAATTTTTGAAGCTTGTTTATTTTGTACAACGTTCTTCCGCCATCTGCAAAAACTCCATTGGGTTTTTTTGTATCGATGGATATTTCAAAAGGAAGCACACCGTTGTAATTTTTTTCAAAATAACGCATATCCACAAGAATAGGATCGCCTTTTGGCAGATCGTCAACAATATATCCCAGAGGCAATACTTTTGTTATTCCGTAAATTGCAATTGCAACTATTACAATCACAATCGCATAAATTCTTGGTCGGTAATGATGCACCCAATAATCAATCTTAAGCAAAACGTTACTGAGAATTTTACTCTGTAAATGTTTCGTATGCTTTACCGATGGAGGAGGCAAGAAACTAAATACGATTGGAACCAACATCATTGAAACCATATACGTAAGCATTACACTCATAGAAGAGATCAATCCAAATTCGAAAAGTGGTTTACTATCAGTAGAACAAAACACTGCAAATCCTATGGAAGTAGTAATGTTTGCCATAAATAAAGAAATCCCTACTTTCTCAATAGAATGTGACAGCGCACGCATTTTATTATGGTGCAATTTAAACTCCGTATGATATTTGTTTAATAATAAAATACAATTAGGAACTCCAATAACAATTAACAAAGGAGGAATTAATCCGGTAAGAACAGAAACCTGATAACCACAGAGCACAAGTATTCCCACCGACCAAACAACTCCTATAAATACAACAACTAAGGAGAATAATACGGGCAAAACTGATCTAAAAAATAACATCAAAATAATTGCAGTAACTAACAAAGCAAGTACAGTAAAAAGTTTTGTTTCGCTCTGTATCATCCGTGCAACAGCCGTTCGAATATATGGCATTCCTGAATAATGAACTTCAATATTTGTGTTTGCTGCAAATTTAGCAACTTGAACTTTTATTGAATCCACAATCTCTAAGCGCGTTTTAGTATTCAACAATTTATTGTCGAATGTAATCGCCATCAAGGTTGTATGAGCAGTATCATTATATATAATTCCTTTGTAAAAAGGTAAATCTTTTACAACGATTTTAATACTGTCTACCTCTGCCTGAGATTGAGGCTTTCGAGAAAGGATGGGGAAATTTTCAAATTTTTGTAGACTGTCATTTTTTTTGAGTGCTTGTAATCGGGCTACTGATAACACAGCCTTAACACCAACAACATTTTTTATTCTATCTCCTAATTCATACCACTCATTAAAATTTTTAAGAGAATACAGTGAGCTGTCAGAAATTCCGAGAACCATAACGGCACCGTCTTGTCCAAATCGTTTTTTAAACTTTTTATACTCAACAGCAGTAGTATCGTGTTCAGGCAAAAGGTTTGGTGCTTCATACGAAAGCTCAGCTTTCATTGCATGAAAACCAAAAAAAACGGTTATTCCACCAAGCACCAAAATAATGGCTAGTCGGTTTCTTAAAATAAATCGTGCAATGTATGCCCACATAATTACAATGTCTTCAATTGTTTGTTTTCAGCCCGAAATTAATCATAATATGCATACTGACAAAAGAGAAATTGAGGAATTGGATGATTCAGCATTAAAATGTAAGCCTCAAAGAAAGTTAATAAACCCTGTTTCCTTTGTTTTTACATCTGCATAGTAACCATTGATATGAAGAGAGGTGGTTAACAAATGTATGAAATTCTTTATTGGGACTGTCTTTTAATTTATCTATTTCGAAAATAAGTGCATTCTTTTTAACATCATCTAAACGAGACAACACGCCTTCTTTTAAAATTTGGGGGCTTTGGGATTCTGCTTGGATAGAAAATCTAAAATTTCTTTGAAATGATCAAATGCAACTCTATCCCATATAATGGTGTAGGATTTTTGTTTTACCATTTAGACAACTCTTTCACAGCATCTTAATGTTTAACAAAATTTCCATTTTCAATTCTAACAACCGCCTTTACTAGTTCTTTATTATATTGCCTAAGAGTAATGCGCTTGGCATTATCATTATTGCTTGAAAAAAATTTTTCTATTTCCGCTTCTAAATTAAATGTCTTTTGTATTGTGATAATCATATTTGTTTACGTCATTTCTATGTAGCTATTCATTCTTCAAATCTTTTCCAGCCAAAACCTCTTTCAAATTCGGGCGTAATCTGCTTTTATAAACCGATAAACAATCTTCTTTTTTTCTTCCTTTGCGTAATGCTCTTTGTTCTTCCACAGGCAATGATGCAATGTGAACACATTCAGGTGTGCAACAACCCTTCATTTTTTCGGTACACGCTTCACATTGTATAAATAATAAATGACAATCATCGTTCGCACAATTCACATGTGTATCGCAAGACGCACCGCATTGATGACATTGCGCAATTACATCATCCGTAATTCTTTCTCCAACTCTTTCATCAAACACAAAATTCTTTCCAATGAATTTAGATTCCAATCCTTCTGCTTTTATTTGTCGGACATAATCAATAACTCCACCGTGCAATTGACTTACATCTTTAAATCCATGATGCTTTAAATATGCACTCGCTTTTTCACAACGCACACCACCTGTGCAATACATGATTATTTTTTTATCTTTTTTATCTTTTAACTCTTCAATCACCATTGGTAATTCTTCACGAAAAGTATCAGCATCGGGAGTAATCGCCCCAATAAATTTTCCCACTTCACTTTCATAATGGTTTCGCATATCCACAATAATAGTTTCAGGATTTTCCATCGCTTCATTAAATTGCTTTGCTGTTAAATGATTTCCAACATTGGTTACATCAAATGCATTATCATCTAATCCATCGGCAACAATTTTCGGTCGTGTTTTAATTGTGAGTTTATAAAACGACTTGCCATCGTCTTCCACAGCAATTTTCATAGGCATGTTTGCAAAACGGGAATCTTGATCCAGATTGTATTTAAAAATTTCCCAGTTTTCTTCGGGCACACACATTTGTGCATTTATTCCTTCATGAGCCACATAAATGCGTCCGAGAATTTTTAAAGCATTCCATTGCTCAAATAAAGAATCGCGAAGTTCCTGAGGATTATCAATAATTACGTAGCGGTAAAACGAAACGGTTATCCGTTTAAGGGTTTCTTCCTGAATTCGTTTTTTAAGCTCCTTTTTGACTCTGTTTTGCAGTAACATAGTGTCGAGGGTTTTAAAATCGGTACAAAGATAGGGAAAAATGGGTGATTAAGTAATTGGGTAATTAGGGGACTAGGGAAAAGGTGCATTCTATTGACAAAACCCTGCTCATAAATTCCTTTTAAATAATTTTGATTAACAGAAAATTTAAGGATATTTAGCCATTCAAATAAAGCATGGGAAAGAGCGATAAAATATTGGTAATAGGTTCATCCGGACAAATAGGAACGGAACTTGTTCAAAACCTAAGAGAGATATATGGTATCGACAATGTGGTGGCTTCCGATGTTAAAGTATCCGACCAAGCCAAAGAAGGACCGTTTGAGGTCATTGATGTGATGAATGCTCAGGGGATATTGGAAATCGTAAAGCGTCACAACATCAATCAGGTTTATCTATTGGCAGCTCTTTTAT
>JAYVZC010000295.1:0-3544 GCA_043783695.1 Bacteroidota bacterium | reverse complement strand
TGTTTTGTTTGTATGCAAGCAAATTGGCTTGCAGATTATTTTCAAAAGCTGGAATAATTTCTTTCCTGTAATTTTCATACTGCCCAGTTTCATAGTTGAGCATGATAAGTTTTTCAGCAAGCATTTTTTTTGCCATTAGTTCCATTGTTTGTTTTTCCTGTTCCATTGCCTGAATTTGAAAACCCACAGATTTTGTTTCTGAACTATACATTTTTGATGACCAGGACACAATTGGAATTGTCATCATACCCATTACTGACCATTGGTTTGGCATACCAAACATTTGTGCGTGTTCTGCACGAACACCAAAATCAGGACGGTTGCCTATTTTCATTACTTTTTGTTCTAATTGCATTGACTGAATGTATTTTGTCATGGCAGTAATATCGCTGCGGTTTGAAATGTTGCGTGTGTCGTTTGTTGTATAAGAATATTTCTGTGGCTCAATCAATGTATCAATTTTAAATGTTGTATTCACATCACGAACCATCAGGATATTCAAACCGATATTGCTTTCAGCTATTATTCCCAAAAGCATGTATTGCATGTTTTTTAATTCAGCCAACTTTGCTTTTGCCTTGTAAATGGTTTGCAGTTGTGATTGGTTGCTGCTGAATTTTGCTTCTGCTGTGGTGAGCAACAGTTTTAATACTTCTTCGCTTTCAGTTATGATTTTTTGCTTCTGTTCATTTACAAATCGGTTGAAGTATAAAATCTTTGCTTCCCTTCGTAATTTATTTTTGGTCCAGTCGCTTTTACTGTTTTCTATTTCAGAAAGCGAATTGAGATAATTTTTTTTAGCTTTCAGTTTGCTTTGGTTGGGTATCATTTGCTCTAATGAAAATGCAATACCCGCCTGATTCATGGGGTCGTTTTTTTCTTTCAGCATCATCAGTTGGTAAGGAAAACGCATTACTCCTGTTGAAAAAGTTGGTGGCATCCAAGATTTTGCTCCTTCTGTTTTGGCTTGCAGTGCCTTAATGTTGAATTGGTATTGAATGATGGAAGGGTAATTTGTTTCTACCTGTTGCAAAAGTTTTTGCAATGAAATGTAAAAGGTGTCCTGTGCATGAATATGCATCAGAGTAAAGCACAATATTGAAATGACTAAAAATATTTTTTTCATTTTATTAATCTTTTATTTCTAAATACTCCACCTTACCATGATTTCTTATTTCTCTTTCTTTTACCATTTGATAAACTACAGGCAAAACGATTAACACGAAAAGGGTAGAAGTTATTAACCCGAAAACAAAAGGTATTGCAATCGGTTTCATCACATCGCTACCCACGCCTGTAGCTAAAAGAATAGGCATCAATCCAATCATATCTGCCATTACGGTCATTAGTTTAGGACGGACACGCATCACCGCACCTGAAAAAATTGCTGACTGAACTTCTTCCTGTAAAAGTTCAGCAGTTTTCTTTTTTTCTACCGCATCATGTATCGCTTCATTCATGTAAACAATCATCAACACTCCTGTTTCTACAGCTATTCCAAACAAGGCAATAAAACCTACAGCAACAGCCACAGAAAAATTTACATTGAAAAAATACATAGAATACACACCACCGATAAGAGCAATGGGAATGCTTGAAAGCACAATGAGCATTTCTTTTGCAGAACGAAAAGTGAAATACAAAACAAACGCAATGATGAGCAGTGTGATTGGAATAATTATTTTCAAACGCTTTTCAGCACGAACTTTATTTTCATATTGTCCGCTCCAGTTGATGAAATATCCTTTTGGAAGATTTTTAAAATCATTGTCAATTTTTGCTTTGGCATCTTTCACCACGCTGCCCATGTCCCTGCCCCTTACATTAAACAGAACCGTTCCTCTTAGCATGGCGTTTTCAGAACTAATCATGGGCGGACCTTCTGAAATTTTTAAATCTGCAACTGCGGATAATGGAATAACTCCATAGTTTGGAGTTGGTAAGGGTGTCCGTTTTATTTCTTCAATATCACTTCTGAAATCCTGAGCCAAACGCATGGCAATGCTGAAACGCTGCCTACCCTCAACGGTATTGGTCAAAGGCATTCCACCCAATGCCATTTCAATGAGCATGTTCACTTCTTCAATTGACAAATTGTAACGGGCAATTTCTTCGCGTTTAATTTTTATCTCAAGGTATTTACCTCCGGTAAGCTGCTCCACATATAGGTCTGCAAGTCCTTCAATTCCTTGTAACGATTTTTCAATTTGCCTTGAAATGCTATAAATAGTATCAAGCTGTTGTCCGTAAATTTTTATTCCAATATCAGTTCTCACACCTGTTGAAAGCATATTGATACGATTAATGATGGGTTGTGTCCATCCGTTAGTAACACCCGGTATCTGCACTTTTTCATTCAGTTCGGAAATCAGTTTTTCAGTAGTCATGTCTTTTCTCCATTCCGATTTTGGTTTCAGAACAATGATGCTTTCAATCATGCTCATGGGTGCATTGTCGGTGGCAGTATAGGCACGACCTGCTTTGCCCAATACATTTTCTACTTCGGGAAAACTTTTAATTATTTTATCCTGAACTTGTAAAATGCGTTTGATTTCATTGTTTGAAACATCAGGAAGTGTAACAGGCATGAATAGAAGTGAACCTTCATCCAAAGGCGGCATAAACTCTGAACCCAACCGTAATACAAAAGGAATACTTCCTAAAACTATAAGAACTGCAATGGCGATCACTGTTTTTTTCCAACGCTGACAAAGGCGTAAAACAGGGCTGTATATTTTAATGAAAAAATTAGCAATTGGATTTCTGCTTTCAGGAATTAGTTTTCCCTTCATCAGTGAACGCAACAGCATGGGAACAATAAATAATGCTACGATAACAGAGCCAATCAAGGTAAAGGTTTTTGTCCATACCAATGGCGAAAACAATTTCTTTTCCTGACCTTCCAAAAAAAGTATAGGAGCAAATGAAATGAGTGTAACCAAAATGGAAAAGAAAACGGCTCTGCCAATTGTGCGTGATGAACGCTCAATGATTTTGATGCGTTCTTCTTCACTTAACTCTTTTGTATTTCCTATTCTTTGCTTTTTCATTATTCGTCTGTTTTTAAAACCGCCTTTACCAAACTTTTATAGGCATTTTCTGTCATTACAATTCCGGCATCAACTAAATCGCCAATGGCAAGAGCAATGCCACCTAGTGACATGATGTTGAGTGATATACCAAATAGTTTAACCATCATAAATCCAATTAATACTGATAAGGGAATGGTAATAATAGCCACTACTGCACTTCGCACATGAAAAAGAAAAAGTAATACAATAAGAGAAACAACAATAATTTCTTCAATCAGTGCTTCTTTAAGCGTTGCAATGGCAGCTTCAATTAGGTTGCTGCGGTCGTAAGCAATTTTTATTTTTACACCTGGAGGTAATCCTTTTTCTACTTCGCCCATTCGTTCTTTCACTCTGTCAATTACTTCTTTTGCGTTTTCACCATAGCGAGCCACTACAACTCCTCCCACTACTTCACCTTCTCCGTTTTCATCCACAATACCTAAACGGATGTCGCTGCTCATTTGCACATC
>JAYVZC010000294.1:0-3548 GCA_043783695.1 Bacteroidota bacterium | reverse complement strand
AACAGATAAAATAAAAATCTATTTATGGAACTTGGGGAAAAAACAAATCCTGATTGACGATGTTGTTGTCGACTTTATAATAGAATCCAACTAATATTATTTTTCAATTGCTTCAATACCAGGCAAGGTGCCACTCTCAATATATTCCAGCAATGCGCCACCACCGGTAGAAACATACGACACATCGTTTCCGAATTTATATTTATTGATAGCAGCAACCGAATCGCCACCGCCAATTAACGAGAATGCTCCCCCTTTTGTGGCAGCAACAATAGCTTCTGCAACCGATTTTGTTCCATGTTCAAACGAGCTCATTTCAAACACTCCCATTGGTCCGTTCCACAAAATAGTTTTCGAATTCGCAATAACATCAGCATAAATAGTTTCTGTTTTTGGACCGATGTCTAATCCCATCCAGCCGTCTGGAATAGCTCTTATATCAAGAGTTTGCTTGTTTGCTTCGTTTGAAAAATTATCAGCAACAACAACATCCACAGGAATATAAATGTTCACGCCTTTTGCTTTTGCTGTTTTTAAAATGTTTAATGCTGTTTCTAATTTTTCTTCTTCAACAAGCGACTTTCCAATTTGTCCGCCTTGTGCTTTGACAAATGTAAAGGCCATTCCGCCTCCAATAATAATGTTATCGGCTTTGTTGATGAGTTGTTCTAGAATTAAAATTTTATCAGAAACCTTTGCCCCACCCATAATGGCTGTGAATGGCTTAACGGCTCCATTTAACACTTTGTTTATATTTGCAATTTCTCCGCTCATGACGTAACCAAAACATTTATTGTTTGGGAAAAACTGTGCGATTACAGCCGTTGAAGCGTGTGCACGGTGAGCTGTTCCGAAGGCATCGTTTACATAAAATGTTCCCAAAGATGAAAGTTGTTTTGCAAAACCAACATCGCCTTTTTCTTCTTGTTTGTGAAAACGTAAATTTTCCAGCAATAACACTTCGCCCGATTTTAAAGCATTTGTTGCACTTGTTGCCGCATCGCCAATACAATCGGAAGCAAAAGAAACAGGAATGTTTAATAATTTACTTAAATGATTTACAACATGTTTTAAAGAATACTTTTCGGTAGGACCATCTTTTGGTCGGCCAAAGTGCGACATTAAAATAACCGCTCCGCCATCTTTCAGGATCTTATTGATGGTTGGGAGTGCAGCACGAATGCGTGTGTCATCGGTGATGTTATCGTGTGCATCCAAAGGAACATTGAAATCAACGCGAATCAATGCTTTTTGTCCGAAAAAATTATAATTGTCGACCGTTTTCATATAATGAGAGATTTATTTGATGTTGCAAAAATAAGAAAAAAGAGAGCCGCAGATTCATAGATTAAATTTTTTATTACAGCAGAAAAAAGAGAAGCGACAGGTTCATAGATTAAATTTTTGTAATCCTTTAACGAAATAAAAGGGAGAGATTATGAAAACAAAATCAGTGTAATTATGCCAACATACAAAGCCAGGAAAAACAGATTATACCGAAAGCATATATGCTTTCGGTATTAGTTCGTAAAATAGGTTATCACAATCTGTGACCGCATGTAACTCATCATAATTTGTGATGAGTGCAACCCATCTCTAAGGACGCAAATTGCGACCTTAGAAAAACCTTTTTTTATTTTTTGTACATTTGCCAAATGAAAGTGCTCGAATTATTAAAAGAATACCAAGCTCTGAATTTATCGCAAAATATTGATTACGATAAGTTCAGCCACTATTCTATTACCCACCATTAAACTAGTTTAGAAGGCTCCACACTTACAGAAATTGAAACGAATTTATTATTGGATGAGGGTCTAACTCCAAAAGGAAAACCCTTAGAGCATAGTTTAATGACAACAGACCATGCAAATTCTTTACAATTTGTAATTGAAAGTGCCAAGCAAAAAAAAGAAATAGATGTTCCCTTTATTCAAAACATAAATGCAAAAACAATGTCAAAAACGGGTAAAACTTATCAAACTGTTTTTGGAGAATTGGATAGCACAAAAGGTGTTTTCAGAAAAGGAAATGTGGTTGCGGGAAGTCGTTATTTCCCAGATTTTGATAAGGTAGAAGTGCTAACAAAAAAATTAGCTGAAACAATTAACAACAAACTTAAAGGTACTTCAGAAACAATTGAACAACTGCACCTTTCCTTTGATGCACATTTTGATTTAGTAAGCATTCATCCATTTTATGATGGCAATGGCAGAGTGTCTCGTTTATTAATGAATTACATTCTCTGTTATTACAATTTACCAATGTCTATAGTATTTAAAGAGGAGAAATCAGAATACTTTGAAGCATTAGAAAAATCAAGAAATGAAGAAAGTTTGATTCCTTTTAGAAATTTCATGACCGAACAATATTGTAAATTTCTATCTCAAGAAATAAACAATTTCAACAAACAGTCGAAAGATAAAGGCAAAGGATTTTCTTTTGTGTTTTAGAATATTACTGCATCCCAACAATAGAAGCAAAAACACCCTTCACCACTTCCATCATCTTATCAATATTAAGTGTTTCAAGTGTATCTGTTTTTTCGTGGTAATTGGCATTTCTATAAAATGCCGTATCCGTGATCATAACAGCTGAATAACCATATTTCCAATAATTCAAATGATCTGAAAAGTCTATTCCCGGCACAAATGCAGGTGAATTGATGGAACAAACTTTAATCTCCGAATTTTCTCTCATCGCCTTTCTTGTATTTCTTATCGATTTTCCTTGTCCTATTTTTCCAACTACTGCTATGTAATTCGCCTTTGTTGGATAAAACAATTTCATTAATCCAATTGGATATTCCTGAGATTTACGTTTGTCGGAATAAAAACCAATCATTTCCAAGCAAATTATTCTTTTCACTTTAATGTGATTATCATAAAGCATTTTTGCATGGACTGCGCTTCCCATATTTGCTGTTCTGAAATTTGGCGGCTCTTCTAAAGTATACGCAACAAAATCCACACGGTATTTCAAACTTGAACTTTGTGGCTTTAACATTCTTGCAATTTCCAACATGCCGGCAATTCCGCTTGCATTATCATCTGCACCCGGTTGATTTTCGCAAACATCGTAATGCGCACCAACTATTATTCTTTCTGAATCTTTTGGTCCAAATGAGCAAATCACGTTTTTATATTCTTTTCCTCCAACTAAATATTTTTGTTCTTCCACATCATTCGTTAATTTTTTGAACTCATCAAAAATATATTTTGCACATTCATTTAATCGTTCTACATGTTCATCGTAACGGGCAATGGGTGATTGTACTAAAAACTGTAAGTCTTTCAGAATTCTTGCCTTGTCTGGCTTAGCGGAATCAGATAGCATTGAATTTTCACTAGCGTTCATGCAAATCCCACATATCATTATCAGAAATAGAAAAAAAAGTTTTCTCACTTGGTCTTTATAGATTTGAAACCTCGATGGGATCTAACTCAACAAAGTTAAAAATTTTATGGTGTCCCCCAATTTTCCACAGTAAAAAAATAGTCGCAGACCGGCCTGTCGGTAGGCAGGTTATCAGATTAAAAAGCAAAATATTT
>JAYVZC010000293.1:0-3551 GCA_043783695.1 Bacteroidota bacterium | reverse complement strand
TCTCTCTTTTTCCGAATTAAAACTAACTTTACACAAATAACAGCACTCTTTTTTGCATTTATGAGCACCGTATGCACCACTAGCGAAACAGAATGATTCGTTACATGAATGACACCATTTTGAGTTGCGAGAGACATCGTTGGTAGCGGCGTTGATATCATTGATATAATGGTAATGCTTTATTTCACTATCGTAGTAAAGATAAATTGACTCGTGATATTGGTTTTTTGTTTCGTAAATTGGTTTGAACATTTTTGATACTATTATTACTTTTTTATTGTATATATCGGCATAGGTCTCGAAATCGGTGAATTTCATTTTTGTTATAATATTTATTTTATCACAAATTATTTTTGCTTTATTATCAAAAGTAGAAGGGCGTTTTAACATATTTTTTACATCATCTTTACTTTGTGCTTCTGCAATAGCAAGACACCGTTGACCACAAAGATCATCGTCATTTAGAATGCACGTAATACCACGTTTTTGTAGGAATTTTGGTAGTTCTGTTTTATTTGCACCACCTTCGGGTTCTGGGGCTACATCGATAATTTCGAAACGATCAAAGAAGGAACTACACCCAGCGTATTCTTGACCATCCTCTAGTCCCATCATAACACACATTTTATAAGTATCCATTCTACCATCCTCGCGAGTACACTCAGGAACAGGATTATCACCCATAAACGGTAATAGTGGAGTTGATGAGTTATGGTCAAGAAAGTCAGTTTGATTATCATTATAGGGGTAAAAATACCTGGCAACCATACCAAGTCTTGTCAAGTGCCCTACCGTAAAGTTGGCTTGTAATTTTTTGAAAAAATCATAAGGACTAAAATATTGGGCAAACCAATAGAATCCAACATTTTCATCATTACCTTGATTATAATTACCTCTTCCGGGATTTTCTTGATTGTTAGAAATATATTTACAATAGTAGTAATGAAAGAATTTTCTAGTTAAAATTTCTCTTTTATCTAGCTTTCTATTTTTTCCATGTTTTTTATCTAATTTATCCTTTTCTTCCTTAGTAACCAAGTCATAACATGCTGAATACCGGGTAATTCCAAATTTTTGATCGTTTAGTAAATGCCCATCTTCCCAATTAAATGCGCGAGTATCCTGAGTTACAATAAATTTGGTATCTAAAAAATCTTGAATGAATTTCCTTATTTTTTTCTTCTTGATATTTATTTTACGAAGTCGTTTTATTGTATTATTTATCTTTATTACAGAGCTATTATATATTTGTACATAATGTTTATTATCGTATTGATTAGATTTTACATCTACGGCATTATAAATATAATCAAAGTAGGATGATAATTTTTGACGGTCTTTTTTTGATAGTCTGTTTTTATCAGGTACTGCTTTGATAATTTTATTTTTTAATATATTATCTATTTCAAGATTGGTAAATGCGTTTACATCTCTATGTTGATGATTCCTCTGAATATCAATAATTAGACATATTTCATCACGGGTAAATAATTCACGTTTTCCAGGGTATTGTATATTAATATCCGACATGTTGTAATTCATATACATTTCATTATTGGTAAATTTTTCTTCTGTATTAGCGATTAATGTTGTCATTGTTTTGATATACTATATAAAGTTATTTCTTTAAGTTGATTTAACGCGAATTGCACCCGTTATTCCTAAAGTAAGACGGTTATATAGTATATTGATTTTATCGTTCCCACCAGGATACGGGTTTAGCTCTGACCAAGGAATAATACTCTTCTAAAAATTCTTGATCCCGCTTATCTTTCTCTTCCTTCTTCAAAATAACCTCTTCTAGCATAATACGATCTGCTTCTTCTTTCTCTTGTTTTATTTTATTATCTAGAATACTTTTTAATCTTGCGTGTCTGGGCGTTTTAAGATGTTTATTCATTTGACGATGGAAGATAATTGATCCGCAAGTACATGTTTTCTCAATATTTGTTTTTTCATAGTATTTAGTAAAATACTGTCTATCATTCTTATAGTCGACGGTTATAGGACGTCCTAATTTCTTTTTTCCATAGGATACCTCTGGTTTTGCTTTTGGTTCTGTTGTATTCATTTCGTATACAGTGTTTATTTATTTCTTTTTATATTGTTTTACGCGTTATCTCTTTCCAGAGGCATCCTACGACTTAATTTTTCCTAGATTAAATAAGATTTCAGCATTATATAATTTTTCCGGCCCATCTTTTCTATTTCTATATCTCTGGTTAATATTTTCCAAATTATATTCATGCATAATACCGCCATGTTTTTCTTGGATTTCATAAAAAGAGGTTTGTAGAGCTTTCCAATTGGGATAGAACCATTCACTATTCTGATAATCATTTGCACGACCTGGTCTAGACGTAAATTGTAATCTATTACCACCATTAACCATTATAGCTTTAAAAAGCAGACTCTCTAGTCTCTTATACATGTTTCTTGCTAAACTTTCTTCAAAACTCAGAAAAAACACAATATAAACTCCTTCCGGGAAATAAGTATGATAGTTTTCTAATCTATCCTGCAGATCATTAGCTGTTAATCCGATTTTAAAAACGGCTTTATTATCTCTATCTAATTGTTCAAAAGGTAAAAATGCATAGAGACCGGTCTTATCTTTTATTTTAAGTTCCATTCGGCAAACCGTATACTTCTTGACTCGTGTTCTAACCATTATCTTTAGCTAATATATAATTAGTTAACATATTTAGAATGTCGGACGATGATGATAAAATTGATTTTACATTAAGCAACACTGCTACGGCAGTAGTAGCAAGACGAGGTTCGGGAAAGACAACATTGCTAGCGCATCTCTTACAAACAGACAAAACGAGATTTTCGGCTATTTTTGTAGTTAGTGGATCGGAAAGCGTCAATAACTTTTTTCATTCAATCAAGAAAATTAATCCAGCACATATCATGTCTGAATGGAACGAGGAATTAATGGAGGGTATCTTTAACAAAATAAAAGAAATCAATAGCGGAATACCTATTAAAAAACAAAAAAGGTATCTACTCATTATTGACGACTTAATTTCAGAAAAAGAATTCAATTACAATACTAGTAAAATATTACTTAAGCAATACTGCATGGGACGCCACATTTCATATGGACTTTTAACGATATCACAACATCTCAATAAGATTAGTAAAATAGAGCGGTCTAACTTAGATTTTATTTTTGTTTCCTCCATGTCGGCGTCCTGTGTCGAATCGTTAATAGAAGAATACTGTATATCGACGGTACCTAAAGCAGACTTTAGGGGAATGTTTACTCAAGCGACGGCTGATCTCGGATTTATGTTGATTTCAAATCGTAATTCATCAAAGAATTGTATTAACCAAACATATGGAATCGTACGGGCCCCAAATCCGGACAAGTAAATATGCGTATAACGACTAATTTTTATTATCTTATTATAGAATATACTAATAATGGCAGCCGAATATCTATCCTTTAAAGTTAACCAAAATGTGGAAAGTGGGTTCGCTTTTCAAGAATTTCAAGAATCATTACGCGAATTTGAATTTAACGACGTTCCTAAATATACAAC
>JAYVZC010000292.1:0-8430 GCA_043783695.1 Bacteroidota bacterium | reverse complement strand
AATTGCAGGTTTTGAAAACTCTCAAAACAGATGATGGCGGTATGTGTGATGCAACATTTAAAAAGAAACCTTTCTTGATGGTTGCAAAAGTTGGTAATCAACGAGGTTATTTAAAATTGGATGATGGTTCTTCTTTATCATTAAGTGCATTTGATGTTTCGGGTGAAGAAGTTCAAAAAGGCATCAAAGGATTTATTTATGGAGAACGCGGTGTATGGCGTCCAGGTGATACTTTGTTCTTGTCTTTTATTATGGAAGACAAATTAAATACTCTTCCGAAAAATCATCCTGTTCAGTTTGAACTTTTGAATCCTCAAGGACAAGTTTTTAGAAAAATGACCAAGACGATTGGATTAAATGGTTTCTATAATTTCACAACTACGACAGAAAAAAATTCTCCAACAGGAAATTGGACAGCTCGTGTAAAAGTGGGTGGGGCTTGGTTTACCAAGAATATCAAAATAGAAACGATCATGCCGAATCGTTTGAAAATTAAATTAGATTTCCCGGGTGATAAACTTTCTGTTGCTCATCCTGATGATGATGGAACTTTGGAAGTAAAATGGTTGGTGGGAGCAATTGCAAAAGATTTGAATGCAAAAATAGAAGTTACCTTAACTGAATCGAATACTACTTTTAAAAATTATGATGATTATAATTTCGATGATGCTGCCAGAAATTTTACTTCTGAAGCACAAACAATTTTTGATGGCAATACGGATCAGGAAGGTAAAGCATCAGTAAAACCGGAGTTAACGGTCAACGATGCTGCTCCCGGAATGTTGAAAGCAAATTTCAAACTTCGTGTGTTTGAAAAAGGTGGTGCATTCAGTGTGGATCAATTCTCTTTACCATATTCTCCTTACGAAAGTTATGTGGGAATGAAAGTTCCTGAAGGAAATAAATTTTCAGGAATGTTGGTAACCGATACAAATCATATTATTAAAGTAGTAACTCTTAATAGTGATGGTAAACCAATTTCTAAAAGCAAACTGAAAGTACAAGTATATAAAGTTGGCTGGAGATGGTGGTGGGATTCTTACGATGGTGATTTAGCTAACTACGTTGGAAACGAATACAAACAACCTATTCAAGACCAAGTGATTTCTACTGTAAATGGTAAAGGTCAATTTACATTGAGAATAAACCGTCCTGATTGGGGAAGATTTTATGTTTGTGTAACAGATGAAGAAAGCGGACACAGAACTGGTCAGACGGTCTACATCGATTGGCCGGCTTGGGCTGGAGAATCTCCGAAAGGAAATTCAGGTGCTACTTTATTATCATTTAGTTCTGATAAAAAATTATACAACGTTGGTGAAGATGTGAAATTAACTATTCCATCTTCTGGTGAAGGACGTGCATTAATTAGTGTGGAAAGCGGTTCTAAAGTGATCAAAGCTTTCTGGGCAGAAACCAAGAAAGGTGAAACTACTTTCAACTTCCCGGTAACGGCCGACATGACACCTAACGTGTATGTGAACGTAACCATGATACAACCGCATGCACAAACGCTCAACGACTTACCAATTCGTTTGTACGGTGTTGTTCCTATTTCGGTGGAAGATCCTGCAACACATTTAACTCCTGTTATAAAAACTCCTGAAGTATGGAAACCGGAAACTAAATCTACTGTTACTGTTTCTGAAAAAGATGGCAAGGAAATGACTTACACAATTGCTATTGTGGATGAGGGATTGTTAGACTTAACACGTTTTAAAACTCCTGATCCATGGAGCGCATTTTACGCACGTGAAGCATTGGGTGTTAAAACCTGGGACATGTTTGATATGGTAATGGGTGCTTACGGAGCTGAGCTATCACGCATTTTAGCGATAGGTGGTGACGGTGATGTAAATAATAAAGGCGGCAACAAAGCCAACCGTTTTAAACCGATGGTGAGATTCATGGGTCCTTATCATTTGAAAAAGGGAGAAACACAAACGCATGAATTCATGATGCCGCAATATGTTGGTTCTGTGAGAACAATGGTGGTGGCCGGTTACAACGGTGCTTATGGTTCTTCTGACAAAACAACTCCTGTCCGTGATCCTTTGATGATACTTGGAACTCTTCCTCGTGTTGTTGGTCCGGGTGAAGAAGTTGATCTTCCTGTTTCTGTTTTTGCAATGGAAAAACAAGTGAAGAATGTGAAAGTTGAAATTCAAACCAATAATATGTTCACTGCTGTTGATGGAAAATCAAAATCAATTGTGTTCAAAGAAATTGGTGATGATGTGGTGACTTTTAAATTAAAAGTAAACTCACAACTTGGTGTTGGTAAAGTTAAAATTATCGCAACCAGCGGAAATGAAAAAGCGATGTACGATATTGAAATAGATGTTCGTAATCCAAATCCTAAAGTGGTGAATGTGGTGGAGACAATTATTGAAGCAGGTAAAACTTGGGATTCTCCTTTCACTCCTGCAGGTATGAGCGGCACTAATAAAGGAACTCTTGAATTATCCAGCATCCCTCCTATTAATTTAGGTGAACGCTTGAAATATTTAATTGAATATCCTCACGGTTGTATTGAGCAAACTACTTCTTCTGTATTCCCGCAATTATTCCTTGGCGACATCATGGAAATGAATAGCGATTTCAAAATTGCAATTGATAAAAATATCAAAGCAGGAATTGAACGCTTAAAATTATTCCAAACGTCAAGCGGAGGAATGAGTTATTGGGCAGGAAATTATGATGCCGATGATTGGGGAACAAGTTATTCAGGACACTTCTTATTAGAAGCTGAAGCTAAAGGGTATACTTTGCCTCCGGGATTAATGGAGAACTGGAAACGTTACCAACGCAACATGGCAAACGCATGGTCACCGCGCAGAACTACAGATCACGGTTACTATTATTACAACTATGATCTTGAACAAGCTTACCGTTTGTATACGCTTGCATTAGCGAAAGCTCCTGAGTTGGGTGCGATGAACAGATTGAAAGAATACAAAGATCTTTCTGTTTCCGCGAAATGGAGATTGGCTGCTGCTTATGTAAAAGCGGGACAACCAGAAGTTGCGAAAAAATTAATTACAGGTCTGCCATACGTAACTGCTCCTTACCGTGAGATGGGTTGGAGCTATGGTTCAAACGACCGTGACGATGCAATGATCTTAGAAACATTAACACTCTTGAACGAAAAAGTAAAAGCCGGTCCGGTTGTGAAAAGTGTTTCCAAAGCATTGAGTTCAGGTTATTGGATGAGTACTCAGACAACAGCTTATTGTTTAATTTCTGTTTCTAAGTTTGCTTCGGCAGGCGGTGCAAGCAAGGAAATGAAATACAATGTGAAGATCAACAACAATCCTCCTATTGCATTGAACACCAAATTACCGGTGAAACAAATTGATATGATGTTGAAAGGTGCTGCTGTAGGAAATATTTCTGTTACCAATAACGGAACAGGAATTATGTTCGCAAGAATTATTCTGGAAGGTATTCCTGAAACAGGCGACCAGACAGAAGTAGATAACGACCTGAAAGTAAATATTAATTACACCACTATGACTGGTACATCGATTGATGTAACCAAACTGGAACAGGGAAGCGACTTCATTGCTGAAGTACAAATCACCAACCCGGGAACAAGAGGTGAATATTTACAAATGGCGCTTTCACAGATCTTCCCTAGCGGTTGGGAAATTCACAACAACCGTATGGATGACGCAGAAAGTGTGATCAAGAGCGATTATCCGACTTACCAGGATATCCGTGATGACAGAGTTTATACTTACTTTAATATTTCTCCATACAAAACAAGCACCTTCCGAGTTGTGTTGAATGCTGCATACGTTGGAAGATATTATTTACCGACTATTTATTGTGAAGCGATGTATGACAATACGATTAATTCACGCAAGCCTGGGAAGTGGGTGGAAGTTGTGAAGCCGGGTGGGGAATAAAATGGGAGTGTGATAATTCCAAAGGGGCCGAATTCGACCCCTATATTAATGTTTTTTCATTTTTAATTTATGACAATAAAAAACAAACAGATTACAGTTAAAGGTACTGAGATTACAATTATTCATCACAACAATACTGACTATATTTCATTGACAGATATGGTCAAAAATTTCGAAGACGGTCTTTCATTAATTGAAAAATGGCTTCGAAATAAAAACACTGTTGAATTTATTGGTATTTGGGAGCAAATAAACAATCCTATTTTTAATTCCCCCGAATTCGAGGGAATTAAAAATGAAGCTGGATTAAACCGGTTTACACTTTCTGTAAAAAAATGGATTGAAAAGACACATGCCATTGGGCTAATTGCTAAAACGGGAAGATATGGAAGTGGGACCTATGCTCACAAAGACATTGCATTTGAGTTTGGTTCATGGCTAAGCCCTGAATTCAAGCTTTACCTCATAAAAGAATTTCAGCGATTAAAAGAAGACGAAACCGTTCGTTTAAATTTAGAGTGGAGCTTACAACGTACTTTAGCAAAAGTGAATTACAAAATTCACACCGATGCTATTAAAGAAAAACTAATCCCTCCTTCTCTTTCTAAAAGCAAAATTAGCAATACTTATGCTAATGAAGCAGATTTACTAAACGTAGCATTGTTTGGTATAACAGCCAAAGAATGGAGAGATTCAAACCCAAAAGCAAAAGGGAATATAAGAGATGATGCAAACATTGAACAACTAGTGGTATTATCTAACTTAGAAAGCATAAATTCTGTACTAATACACCAAGGTTTAAAGCAAAATGAACGAATACAACAATTAAACATCATTGCAATTACACAAATGAAATCTTTATTAGGAAATAAAGACTTAAAAAAGCTGAAAAGGTAAAACCTACTTGATTGCAACAAAACAGAGACCTTCCGTATTGTGTTGAATGCTGCATACGTTGGAAGATATTATTTACCGACTATCTATTGTGAAGCGATGTATGATAATACTATTAATTCACGTAAGCCTGGGAAGTGGGTCGAGGTAGTAAAACCAGGAGGTGAATAAAATCATCCTAATAAGTAAAATAGAAAGCCGAACATTTGTTTCGGCTTTCTATTTTTTTTAACTTTGTTTAAAACCTAGAAATTATGAAACAGGTATTATTAAATGTTCCAGAAAAAGAATATGATTTTTTTATGGAATTAGTAAAAAAGTTCAACTTTAAAACTACTAAAGTTGCTGAAGTGTCCATTTCCGAAAAAGATATGAAACTTGTTGATGAGCGTAGAAAATCTGCAAAAAAAGAAAACTCTATGACTTGGGAAGAAGCGGATAAAAAACTAAAGCACAAATATGGTGTTTAAAGTGATTCTTGACAACAGAGCATTTAAAGACATTGATGAAGCTGTTGCATATTACCACAAAATCTCCCCTCAAGTTACCAAACGCTTTGTAACTGATTTACGAAACGCTACAAAAGCTCTTGCTAAAAACCCTTTCTTTCAAATACGTTATAAAGATTACAGGTGTTTACCCTTGAAAAGATTTCCTTTTATGATTCATTATGTTGTTGATGAAAAAAGAAATGTAGTGAACATATACGCATTAATAAACACAGCAAAAGATACGGACAAATGGCTTTAGCTATCTATTGTGAAGCGATGTATGACAATACAATTAATTCACGTAAGCATGGGAAGTGGGTCGAGGTAGTAAAACCAGGAGGTGAATAAAATCATTGTACTGAGATAGCGAGGGCGCCTCGCTATGTGGAAGTTGTGAAGCCGGGAGGAGAGTAAATATTTAAGATTTTAATTAAGTATGTTAAAAAGCCGAGACAAATGTCTCGGCTTTTTTGCTTTATATTTGTAGAAAAATAATATAAAATGAAAAAAGAACTATTAGAAAAAATCAATTCAATTGGAGGTATAATCAAAACTACAATTGAAATTCTATCAGCGCTGGGGTTTCTTTCCATAATATATGGAACTATTGTGCGCTTGGCTGGAAAAACCAATGACGTACTTTTTCCTTTTATTATTAATCATATAATTGAGATTTGGTTAAGTACTATAACATTGGTTTTAATATTAATATGTTTTATGTTGTACAGGCTAAATATAAAATTCTTTAACACATTTCGAGATGATTTTAAAAAAGATTTAAAAGAGTGGGATTATATAGGTTCATGGAAAATATTTGACACTAGCTTAGTTGTAACAGGGTCTGATGAGGGAGGAATTACCAAAAACGGGATTCTTTGGGAAAACTACACTTTAAGTTTTAAAGCAAAAATTGAAAATCATTGTATTGCCGTTATTATAAGAGCCCAGGATTTAAATAATTATTATATGCTTCAAATAACAAATCAAAAAATAAGACCTCACAGACGTGTGGCAGTGCCAATAGTTAGCACCCAACCTAATCAAAGTAGCCCCACAATTTCTTATAGTGTCGGATGGCAAATATTTGAAGATAAAAGTTCAGACCACCACACTAAGCTGGACGACTGGTTCGATGTTGATGTTATTGTTAAACAACAATCAATTATTCTTTTCATAAATAAACAAAAGGTTTTTGAAGATGAATCATTAATACAAATACCATTTGGAAGAATTGGTTTTCGAAATCATAGTGATGAAAAGGCATTCATTAAAAAAGTAAGAGTGAAATTAAATTAATAATCATTCACACTATAAAATTTCACAGCAAAATAGGTGTAAGAATTAAAAGGTATGAAAATGAAATTATTTAGTTTTTTTAGAACATCTAAGAAGCAAGAAATTGGAAAAACAATTTCTTGGAAAGAAGCAATTGGAATGGTCTTTAAAGTTTTAGATTTTGACACTTTTGGAACAACGATCAGCACTTCAGGAAATGTAATTGCTAAGAGTGACTACAAACCCTATGGTTATTTAATTGTTACGAATCCAAATCTTAAAGGCTTACTTAGGCTTCCTATAATACATAGTGACGATTTTTTACTGGCCTCAAGTGTTTTTGGCAATTCCAATCTTAAAGAAAAAGTAAAAACTAATGACTTTCTAGTAACATTCAGACCTAAAATAATTACTCCTGACGGCTCGGCTGGCATCCACCATGCTTTTCATTATGTAATAGCTCCATTAAATACACTAAACAATTTTTATTCTACAGACCATTCGAATAAGACTGAAGAACAAGTTCAATCCCTTTTTATAAAATTTATTTGGGAAAGAGAAATAAAAGTGCAAATGAATCCTAATCCATTCGAAATTCCCCTGTAGGCGTGGGGCTCTGCATAGTGACATAGTATATAGATAGGCTCCTGCCTATTTAAGCCACCAATTTTTCTTAACTTGCAATGTTATTAAAATAAACAAACATGTTCGGCTCAGCATTTTTTGGTTTACTTTTTTTGATTCTTATTTTAACCATTTCTGTTATTGGTATAATTGTTCTAAGTATTGGCCAAAAAGAATTACCTGCAGAAACTAGGAAAAGAAATAAAGAATGGAAAATTGCATTTGTTATCGTTATTCTCATTCCAATCTTGCTTTTTCTAATTCATTACATCTTTTTTACACCAATGATTGTAGACAGAAGCGACAATTACGGAGAATACGTGATTGACAGAGATGTGTTCAAAGGCAAACAAGCAGATTGGCAATACAATCATTATCGTTTTGAAATCAAGGAAGATAATACGTTTCTTTTTTATGTAACAGAAAAAGAGAAAATTATAAAGACGTATAAAGGAACTGTTACTTTTATTGCTCCTCGCGGAAAAAGTGTTTGTATCTTCATCGATATGAATGAACCTCGTCATCATATTTTAGAACAGCATCCAACCATGTACAGAAATATTTGGTCGTTTTACTATGTTTTCAAATCAAAATATTATGGGAATATGTTTTTCAGAAAAGGGACGTGGAAAGAGATAAAAGAATAATATATACAAAAATCAAAATAGTCAGACAACTTTTACAAAATGGACGATAAGAAACCCGAGCGTGTCCGCAGAGAACGATACAAAGGCACACATCCAAGATCCTATAAAGAAAAATACAAAGAGTTGCAACCGGAATCTTATAAAGAGGACATTGCAAAAGTTATAGAACAAGGACGTACTCCTGCAGGAATGCATCGCTCTATTTGTGTGAATGAAATTTTAAAATTCCTATCCATAGTCCCAGGTCAAATTGGAATGGATGCAACACTCGGTTATGGCGGTCATAGTTTAGAGATGCTTAAATGTTTGGTTCCAAATGGACATCTATATGCAACAGATGTTGATGCAATAGAATTACCAAAAACAAGAGAACGCTTGGCTGCTTTGGGTTACGGACCAGAAGTATTGACCATTAAGAAAATGAATTTTTCCGGCATAGATCAAATTGCAGCCGAATCAGGACCCTTGAATTTTGTGCTCGCAGATTTAGGTGTTTCTTCTATGCAAATAGATAATCCGGAAAGAGGATTCTCCTTTAAGATTGAGGGTCCGTTAGACCTAAGACTTAATCCTAAAAGTGGAAAACCT
>JAYVZC010000291.1:0-3568 GCA_043783695.1 Bacteroidota bacterium | reverse complement strand
ACGCACGGTTCCGTGAGAACGCAGGGGTGAAAGTCCCTTGCGTGACTCGATTAGGTGCAAGCGTAACTGACGACATAACCGACATCAAACTACACATTTAAACTAATTTGAAAAAAATATCAGATTAGTTGTATAGTTGTTTAATAGTTTATATCTTTGTGAACTATTAAACAATTAAATGATAACAGACAAACACATTTTTGAATTACACGCAGATGTTTGCAAAGCACTCGGACATCCGCTACGCATAGAAGTAATTGATATTCTTCAAGAAACAGAACTTTGTTTCACAGATATTTTGGACATAACAGGCGGACTTAAATCTAACCTTTCACAGCATCTTTCGGTAATGACAAAAAAAGGAATTCTAAAAACAAGACGAGAAGGGCAATGTATTTATTTTTCACTTTCATCAAAAAAAGTGGCTCATGCTTGTCTACTTATGAGAGAGGTTCTCATTGACACACTTCAAAAACAAAATAAAGTATTAGAAAAATTAACTTAATTATATAAAATAAATAAAATGGAAAATAAAAGCCAAACACCAAAGCAAATGCTCGAAATGTTTACTATAAAAGTAAGCAGTTAAAAAAACGCAGGTGACATTGCCTCTAAAATGCAAGAGGCATGCGATGTTCATAATTTCGCATTATTGAAGGAATATATTTACCATGAAATTGTGGAAAGCAAAGGATTTCCAATAAAACGAAAAGTTTTTATTTACGAAGCATGCCAAGCAAAAATGGCATCAAAAATATTGACCACAAATCCTGAATTTTCAATATTTATGCCTTGTAAAATTTCAGTGTATGAACAAGATGATTTAACAATTATTTCAACTATGAATATGGAAATAATGTTGAAAATATTTGAAGAAAACAAAGAAATGTACCAAGAAACAACTGCACTTTTTGAAACACTAAAAACATTAATAAACTCATTAAAATAAAGGAGTATGAAAACTTTAATCATAATCAACGATGCACCTTATGGTACAGAAAAAGCTTTCAATGCTTTACGAATTGCAAACCAAATAAACAAAGATTTTCCAGAAAACGAAGTTTGTGTTTTTCTTATTTCTGATGGTGTAAATTGTGTTATTCCTAATCAAAATACGCCAAATGGATATTATAATATTGAACGAATGCTAAAACTTTCCACAAACAAAGGTGCAAGACTTTTGCTTTGCGGTAGTTGTTTAGACGCAAGAGGTTTGAAAGAAGTTACACTTGTTGAAAAAGCACAAATTAGTTCAATGGCAGAACTAACAAATGAAATTATAAACAGCGACAAAGTATTAACTTTTTAAGATGAAAAAATCCATAATTATAGTAAGTTTATTGTTTTTCACAAGCATAAAATTACAGGCACAATGTGCTGACAATTCTAATCAAAAAGCATCACCAACATCCGTTGGTTTAGTTATCTATTCCAACGATGTAGAAACAATTTGGAATGCCATTCGCTTCGCCAACTTTTCAAAAAGCAAAGGAGATAGAGTCAGTATATTTCTATTAGGCAAAGGTGTAGAATTGGATAGTTTAGTAAAATAAAATAACGATCTGCAAGAACAGGTAGATGAATTTCTAAAAAACAAGGGTACTATTTTAGGTTGTGGCACTTGCTTACAAAGTCGAAATAATGATGAACCAAAAGTTTGTAAATTTTCCTCAATGAGTGATTTGTATGATTTAGGGCGCAAAAATAAAATTGTCTTGACTTTTTAAAATATGGAAAATGTAAAACTCGGACTTAAAGAAAACTGGAAGCAGTTTACCATTTTGGTAATCGTAAACGCTTTTGTTGGCGGAATGATAGGAATGGAAAGGACTATTTTTCCGCAGTTTGCTGAATTGGAATTTGGCGTAGCTTCAAAGACAGCAATTCTTTCTTTCATTACAGCATTCGGTATTACCAAAGCCATTGCAAACTATTTCACAGGGCGACTTGCCAATAAATTCGGACGAAGGAATTTACTTTTATTTGGTTGGCTTATCGCTATTCCAATTCCCTTCATTCTCATATACGCCCCAAGTTGGAGTTGGGTGATTTTTGCCAATTTGCTTCTAGGTTTTAGTCAAGGGCTGACTTGGAGTAGCACAGTGGTAATGAAAATTGACCTAGTTGGCGAAAAAGACCGTGGATTTGCAATGGGTTTAAATGAATTTGCAGGCTATTTTGCAGTTGGTGTAGTTGCATTCTTGACAGGTTACATTGCCAACACTTATGGTATTACACCCTATCCATTTTACATTGGAATTTTTATCTCCATTATTGGCTTTATCTTAACTGCACTTTGGGTAAAAGACACAAGAGTTTTTGTTCATAAAGAAAATGCTACCGACAATACAATACAGCTTGACAATGTGTTTTTAGAAACAACTTTCAAAAACAAAACATTAAGTTCAGTAACACTGGCAGGACTTGTAAACAATTTGAATGACGGAATGATTTGGGGCTTGCTTCCAATAGTTCTTCTGTCGCTAAACTTTGACAATGCAAATATTGGTATAATCACTGCTATTTATCCAACCGTTTGGGGTATCGGACAACTTTTTACAGGCAAAATGTCCGACCATTACTCAAAAAAAGCAATGCTATTTTGGGGAATGCTTTTACAAGGGGTCGCAATTTTACTTATTCCGTTTAGTAGTGACTTTTATGTATTAGTTTCTATTTCTGCAATTTTAGGTTTAGGAACTGCATTGGTATATCCGACATTTTTATCAACTATTGCACAAGCGACAAGCCCCAAACAAAGAGCAGAGAGTATTGGCACATTCCGACTTTGGAGAGATTTAGGTTATGCTTTTGGTGCCATAATTTCAGGCGTTACTGCCGACTTATTCGGTATTGAATACGCCATTTTTCTCATTGGTGGTCTAACAATTATATCTTCACTTATACTCAAATTCCGTATGCCAGAACAAATAAAAGTAATCAAAGAGTGCATTGAAGTTGAAGAAGTAAAACAAGCACTGCAAGCCAACAAAAAAATCCAAATCATTGACGTAAGAAGCAAAGAAGAATATGAACAAGCACATATTCCAAATGCCTTGAACATTTCACTTCAAGAGTTAAAAAACAGCATTTCACAACTTGACAAAAACTTTCAATTTGTTACTGCGTGCGGTAAAGGTGGCGGACGGTCAGCAGACGGAGCAAAACTTTTAAAAGAGTTTGGACTGAATGCAATTTGGCTCTGTGGTGGGACAAATAAATGGCTAAATATGAACGGATGACAAGAACGCCAGCCTATAACAGCGGGTTTAAAGAAATTGGGGCATTGGTGAAAATACGAACTTTTGTACATTCTAAAAACAGTAGTAGTAATATGAAAATGGGTACTTCTTAGTCCCCAACTTCTTAAACCCGCCAACCGTTGAACAAAACCTATCCGATGTTTATCGCGGTAGCTTTTTGAATTGGAATAATCTTTGCTCTTAGTATGATATTAAAAAATAATATCATACCTTAAATCCGCAAGCACAAAATTTTGATAGGCGGATTTTTATTTTAGCTTAAAGAATTGGCGATTTTCGCCAATTTTAGATTTTTTGTACTCCAT
>JAYVZC010000290.1:0-3569 GCA_043783695.1 Bacteroidota bacterium | reverse complement strand
CTTGAACTAATAATCCTTGACTCATACGTTCGTTACCGTGACGCGCTACTGCATGTGCAATTTCGTGTCCCATTACACAAGCCAAAGCAGCTTCTGTTTGTGTAACAGGAAGCAATCCTGAATAAACAACTACCTTTCCTCCCGGCATACACCAAGCATTTACTGTATTTTCATTTACCATGTGAAACTCCCATTGGTATCCATCCAATCTGCTCGACAAACCTTTTTCTTTCATAAAAATTTCCACCGCTTTTTGCATATCCATTCCAATTTTAGAAACCATACGAGCATTTGCATCTGCTTCAGAAACAGCCGGATTCTTAGCTAAAAATTCAGAGTAACTAGTCAAACTCATTCCAATCATTTCAGATTCAGAAATTAAACTCATTTGCTTTCGCCCTGTAATTGGCACTTTCTGACAAGCAACACTATTAATTACAACAATTAATAGTGCTGCTATTATTCTCTTTTGCATAAACTATATTAATTTTTTTTCATTATTTATTCTATTTCTGCAGTAATTCCTCTTTCCAAAAGAGCAGTACACATAGGCTCCAGTGCTTCAAACGAACCTTTTTTTACAGAACACTTTCCTTTGTAATGAATTAAAAAAGTGCATTGCTCTGCTTGAATAGGATCGTGTTTACAAACTTTAATTAACGATTCAATCACATGATCAAACGTGTTAAAATCATCGTTGTAAACTATAATTTGTTTGTCTTCAACCGCAACTTCTTCCGGAGCTAATAATATATCTGAATCGGTGTCTAAATCGTGTTGTTGTTTATCGAAATCTTTAATATTCATTCTATTTTCCCTTTTATTTTCCAATCAATATTTTTGCTTCTTCTACCGAAATTTTTGTTCCGTCTTTATAAGCAACAATAAATGCATCTGAAATGTTCGCTTCTGTTGCAACTTCCGCTTTTACTGTGCTTGCTTCTTCATACGTTTTGTAAGTTCCAACAGTATAAATAGTTAATCCATTTGCATCTTTATAATTCTTCACTCCTTTTTTTGCAATCAGCAAAAATTTATTTGCAATTTCTAAAGGAACTTCATCCTTAAAAGCTCCGATTTGAACTTTAAAAACAATTCCAGAATCAATTTGCATTACATTACTTGCTTTTGCATCTGCTTTTACCTGATCACTCACAACAGGAGTTGTAGTTGTAATAATACTTGGTTCTGTATTTACAGGTGTAGTTGTTGTTACTGGTGTAGTTATTTCTATAGGTTGTGTAACAGTAGTTGTTCTTGGTGTAACAACATTTCTTGAAGACGCATTAAAAGTCGGCAATGCATTCATATTAGGAGCAGTTGAAAAAACAGCTGAGCCATCGGCAAGAAATTTTTCTGCTTCCTGCAAGGAAATACGTTTACCATTATTATATGCTATTACAAATGCATCTTTAATTCCAACATCCACTATCATATTTTTTGCCTCCATTGCTCTTGCAACATTATTATAAATTCCAGTATTGTATCTTAAATTTCCATTGGGAGCTATTTCAGTGTATAATGGTTGAATGTTATATAACTTATTGGCAGAAATAGGTTGCGAATAAACACCTACTTGAACGGTATAAAATAATCCGGTAACTACAGATACATTTTGTGTAACTGCAACAGCAGTATTTGTATTTGGTGTGCTTGTATTTGTTGTTACTGCATTATCTGAAGTTTTTACAGTATTATTTGCAACAGCAGTTGTTGTATTTGTAATAGGAACTGTTCCACCAACCATTGCCATTGCTTCTAACATTGGAATTCGTTTGCCGTTATAAAATCCAACAACAAAAGCATCTTTATAACCCAGTGCTCTTATTTCCTCTTTTACTTTATCTGCTGTTGCATAAGTTGTAAATAGACCTGCGGTATAACGAATAAATCCTTGTGGAGTTGTTTCTCCTGTTATTGGCGACATTCCTTTAAATAAATCCTGTGGAATAGGTTTTCTAAATGCGCCAATTTGCACTTTGAAAATTAATCCTTCCGGCAATTTTTCATTCACAGGAATTGGTTTTGATGCAGAGTAAACAGGAGTTGTTGTTTTAACAAAAACTTCACTCACAGTTGTATTTGTAGCCTTTACTGTATTGTTAGAAATAGAATTGTCAACTGTTTTTGAAGTCTTATCAATAACTGTATTATCATTCGTTTTAACTGCTACATCTGTAGTTTTAACAGTATTATCAACTGAAGTATTGTCGACTGTTTTTGTTGTATTATCCACAATAGTATTGTCTGTTGTTTTTACAGAGGAATCAGTTGTTTTGGTCGTATTGTTGATTGAATTATTATCCGCTGTTTTAACTGTAACATCCTTAGTTGTTGTGTTGTCTGTTGTTTTTACAGCAACATCAGGTGTGTATTTCAAATAAATTGCATTTGCTTTCTTTTGTTTTTCCAAAGCAATCATTTCATTTTTTAATGCATCATCAAGCGCAGTTTCTTTTTCATAAAAAATAGTGGAATTATTTGCTACTTCACGTGATTTTTGAGCACGATTAAAATAAATAGCTGCTTCATCTTTCATCATTTCTGCCATTGAAATGTCATCCGAAGTATTTCCTTGTGTGGCTGTGGCAAATTGATTTAGCCTATTTTGATTATCCGAATATTCTGTTTTGTTTGCAACAGCTATAACCTTAGCTGCTTCTACTTGCTTATCTTCTGCTTGTTTTGTCAAGCCTTCTGCTTCAGTATAAATTGCATTTTTAGTAGTTGCATTATTTTCTGTAGCGGCTTTTGATTTTAATTCGTTTGATTGAGTTGTTAAATCAGCTGCTTCTTTGCTTAATGCCTCTGCTTTTGTTGCTTGCTCAGCTGAAGTAGTTGAAGTATATACAAATTTTTGTCCTGAATTATCTTTTATAACATCAGTTGTATTATCAGTTGTCTTTGTTGTGTTGTCAACTGAAGTATTATCTGTAGTTTTTGCAGCATTATCTGAAACTTCATTATCGTTGGTTCTAACAGTGACATCTGTAGTTTTTGTTAAATTGTCTATCGAAGTATTATCTGCAGTGTTTGTTGTATTTGTAGCGACATCAGGATTTTTCAAACGATAAGCCTTATCCAAACTTATTACGGCTTCTTTTTGTTTATCTATTGATAATTGTTCGCCTTGCTTAATCTTCAATGCTAACAATGCTTTCATTTCCGGGTCAGAACTTGCTTCCATATCCAGTTTTTTCTTTGCTATATCAGCATCAATTGCTTTGCTCCAATTTAATAAGGATTCTCCTTTTGCTTTTTCCTTATCTGCTTCATTAGTGATTGAATTTGTTGATTCTATTTCTTCTTTATATTTTTTATTAATATTAACTGGAGTCTCAGTACTTGTATTATCCGTTGTAGAATTGTCCACAACCGTATTATCATTTGTCTTTGTGGTATTATCCGCAACAAGAGGTTCTTGTTTTTTTAATTTTTCGACTGTTGCTATAGTTGTTGAAGTTGTTTTCTGTTTTTCTTTCAACTCTTTTTCCAATACAGCAATCTCTGTATTTAATTCTTTCTTCTTTGTTTTATCTTTCTCTGTTTTTGCTTCTGCTTTTTTAGAA
>JAYVZC010000289.1:0-8477 GCA_043783695.1 Bacteroidota bacterium | reverse complement strand
TTTTTTAATAAACTTCTTTGATAGGTTTGATGATTGGATAAAGGGCTATTGATTCTAACAATGCCATTGGTGCATTTTCCAAGTGGATCTTTTTTTGCCAAACAAAATTCAATCTCTGTATCAACACCGCTTCCATCACCATTTGTACCTGCAATTTTTCTAAAATCTTCATTTAATACATTTATTTGACTTTGTATTTGAGCGTCAGAGATGTTGCTAACACCTCCATCATGTATCACATGAACAACTACGGGAATAGTTTTTAAACTCGGATTATGGGTTCGAAATCTATTTATTTCTTTCCTTATTTCTAATTCAGCTGCTGAAATAGTTTTTTGATTTACCCGTTGATATTTATCAAAATAACAAGGTTCTGTATTTTGAGCTTTTGAAACAAAAGCAAAAAATAATAACGTGGCAATTGTAATTGTTTTTTTCATTTTTATAAGTTTTAACGGTATTTGCAACATTCTGGTAGTTTATTGTAAGTAAAATTTTCTGCTTTGTATTTTCTAGTATCATGCCCAGATTCAACAATCATTTTTTGAATATCATTCAATGAAGTATCAAACGGATGAAATGTTACAGTAAGCAATTTTGTTTTTATGTCCCAATCAACAGCTACCACTCCTATTTTACCTAGTATACTTTTTTCAATTCTGTTTTTACACATTTTACAATTGCCAAATACAGTAAGCGTATCGGTTTGCTCTTGATGAAAAAAATTGCTCTTATTCTTTACGGATGAATCATTTGTAAGAGAGCAAAAAACATACATTAAAATCGGCAATAGAATGAATCTCATATTTTAAATTTATTAAATTTTTATTTTTTATTCCTTTGTATAAATACAATGTTCTAAATATGGTATTTTATGATTGTTGTCCTCTACTTCATTACAACACGCCAATTATCAATTAATGCAATATAATATAATATAATTGCTCATTTACAGCATTCCTTTTTTGTAAAAAGTGCTTTTAGTATTCGGACTAACGTTTTTCCTATTTTTTTTAATAATGACATTTAATTGATATTAAATTATGAGTGTATTCTAATAATTTTTCCATTTTTTCACGAGTAAGCGGTTTTTCTATGAACTCAACTTTTCTTTTTTCTGCTAATCTTTTGTCATCTGGATTTATAGATGCGGATAGAATAAAAATATTTGTTGAGTATTTTGAAATTTCTAATTTTCTATACTCTTCTATAAAGTCGTCTCCATTAATTAATGGCATATGAAGATCAATAAATATCATAGTTGGCGGAATCGTGTTTTTTTTCAAAAACGCTATCGCTTCACTCGCTTTATTAAAAACGAGAATAATTGTAACGCTACAAAGCTCAATAATTTTATAGTTTATAAAATTATCGATATCGGAATCATCTATAAGTATTACAAAATCGTTTTTCTTCATTTTAAATTTCTACTTTTTTCTAACTCAATTCAACAATATAACATCGCTCCGAATAGCTATAGCCTATGCAAACAAGAACAAAGAAAGAACGCAGCTTTTTGGAGAACAAACTATGAAAAAAGAAAAAACCAAAATAGTGCTGCGCTCTAATTATCATCATTCTTTTTTATTTTTTTATCAAACCCAAACAAATATCCTATTTGCAATCCAAATAATAAATTTTTACCAACTTGCCCATTTTTTGCCAATACGCCTCCAAAAACATTTTTAAAACCTACATTAGAAAATAGTGATAACTGAATTAGATCCTTTTCTACTCTAGGAATGTTCAAACCAAAACTCGCAAGGGCTCCAAAATCGTTTGATTGTGAATCATTAATTAAATTATAGGATTCATAATTATTTACTCTTTGTGAATTTAAAAGCCTGTTGTATGTTCCGGCAATATTAAAAAACAGTTTACTTTTTTTAATTATCTCTTTGGTTTGATAAGATACTCCGAGTGCTACATCTAAATAGTTAAATTTATATCGTGGACTATAGCTGTACATTCCTTTATCAAATTGCGCACCTCGCTGTTGATAAAGTGCACTTAAGTGCACACTCCATTTTTCTTGAAGATAATATTGAAATTTTATTCCCATTCCGTTATCAATTTTCATAGAATAAATAGGCATTTTTATGCCATTCATTGCCATATTATCCATTTTGTTCCCATAATAAGTAGAGGCTCCAAAATTATAGCTCACACCTATTTTAAAACTTGATTGAGCAGAGGCAAGTATTGTAACAAATACCAATGCGGATATTAAAAATCTTATTTTCATTTATACAATTTTAAAGTTTAACATCATTCCACTATCTTCATGTTCAAGATTATGACAATGAAAAGTAAATGTTCCTAGATTATTTGGAAAGGTCATTATAATCTTCACCTTTTCTCCCTGCATACACAAAACGGTATCTTTCCAACCAGTTTCATGTGGTTGAACCACTCCTCTACCACCAATACGAGATAATACTTGAAAATGAACTCCATGTAAATGCATTGGATGCAAATCTTCCCCGTTGCTATTATCAAACTCCCAAATTTCTGTTGTGCCAGCGGTTACAGTTTCATCTATTCTATCCATTTCAAAAGATTTTCCACCTATATTGTGGAGAGATGATGAGCTACCCATATCCATATTCTCCATTCCACCCGAATGTTTGTTTGCAATTTCAAACGATCTAGTTTTAATTGATAATGTTGGAGGAATAGGAATGAATGTAGCCAATGTTAAGGGAATAGAAAATGGTTCTGTTACCTGCTCTGTAACATTAAACTTCATTATTTTAAATGACTCAACACCTTGAGAATTTCCTCCACTAAAAGAGTTACTCTGTAAATAAATTTCTGAACCTACAGTTAATGGACTAAAATCTACTAATACATCAGCTCTTTCTCCTGGTGATAATATTAAGTTGTTTACAACTTGTGTAGAACCAAGTAAGCCACCATCAGAGCCAACAATATTGAAATTAGCTCCATTGCTAAATGATAAATTATACACTCTTGCATTTGAACCGTTTAAAATTCTTAACCTATATATTTTAGTTTTTACATTATGATATGGTGACCACAATCCATTAACACAAATATATTGTCCAAAATATCCGCTCATTATATCCATTGCTTCTGGCGAATAATTTATGCTCCCATCGGAATATATTCGCTTATCTTGTATAATTAATGGCAATTCAAATTCCCCCGCTGGAAGATTTAATGAAGTTTCCTCTGCATCGTTTATAATAAACATACCTGCTAAACCTTTAAACACCTGCCTTCCTGTTATCAAATGTGGATGTGGGTGAAACCAATTTGTTCCCGCTTTTTGATTAATAGTAAACTGGTAATTGAAAGAAGAACCTGGTTGAACGGCATACTTAGGATGTCCGTCCATATTCTCCGGAATAATTAAGCCATGCCAATGTATATTTGTTATTTCTTCTAGCTGATTTGTGAAATTAATTGAAATAGTTTGTCCATTATTTACCTTAATTAATGGAGCCAAAATAGCCCCATCATACCCAAGGACAGAGGAAGTTTTTCCTTTAATTATAGAGACTAGATTTTTCTTCGCTACAAAATTTATTGGAGAAAATCCATCTAAAATTGTGAGTATGCGAAATGGATTATCGAAATTTCCGTTGATTACAGAAATAACGGCTGACTTCATTTCCATTTTTTTGCAACTTTCAAGCAACCAAGTGAATCCACCAAATAGTGCAAGTGCTGCAGCACTTCCGGAAAATTTTATAAAATCTTTTCTTTCCATTATTTTTTTATACTAAAATTTGGGAGTAAATTTATCTCCCTGATTAAAAATTTGATTAGTTAACTGTTACGGTAATCAATTTTTCACTTTCTTTTTTCATGTTTTTCGACATCGCTTTTACTCTGGCTGTATAAGTGCCTATACTATTGTAAGCATGAGTTACCAAGGCTGAGGAACCTGAAGCCGTTGCTCCGTCACCAAATTCCCATTCAAAGTGTTTCGCATCCATTGAACAACTTGCATCAAACGAAATAGATTGACCAACGGTTCCTGATTTTGTGGCACTATCTACACAAGCCATTGGTTTTTTCATACAACTCGCTAAGCCTAAAATTGAAATTATAAGAGTCGTAATTAATATTAATTTTGATATTTTTTTCATCCTGATTTATTTTATTGTTATTACTTATTTAGTTAAAAAAATATTACGTTGCCGTATTTTCAAAAATGTAATTGAAAATAAAAATTATGTCTTATGCTGAGCTTTGTTTAAAGTCAAGCATTAAATTTAGAAAGTGTGAGATTAGTACTACTCTATAGAAAATAAAATAGCCAACAACTAGACAATAGCAAAGCCATCAGTTGTTCAGAGAATAAAAAACTATATAATAAATGATTGAATAAACACCCTTATATCGGGAATTTTGGGAGGTGGTAATGAATAAGAAATAGCACAATTGCTATTTGACAGAGATAAATTATTATCCAATAAAGCATTTGCAAAAATAAGTTCTGTGCAAAATGTATTCTTAAAATCAACAGAATAAATTATATGATTTCCCTGATTAGCAAAAAAAGCTGTCGTTTTATCATTACAACAGTTGCTATCTTTTTCTGCACCTTTTTTATTGTGATGATGTGCTAAAGCATTTTTATCCCCATGATGATGGTCTGTGGAATTATCGTGATGCGATGTTGATTTCGTAGCTTGCTCAAAGAAATGAGGCAAATTACAAGAAGCCTGTGTTGCAAATACATTCAAATATGCAACAAGAAAAAATGCTGCAGTAATGAAAGATTTTATTTGAAAACGGTTCTTCACTTTTTTGATTTACATTGTAAATGTACTAAAAAAAATGTAATGAATAAAAAATAGTTTTAAATTTTATTACAAATTAAGCACATCGGACTGAATAACTCTTTATTTGATTTAGTCTGCTTGTTCAATTTAAGAATAATACCGAAAGCATATATGTAACCTGCCTGCCAGCAGGCAGGTAGCCCAATTCCGTACTCCGCATGAGCGGGACAGGCGTGCGGGAGGCCTAAACATATATTGCATCGGCATTATACCAAGAGCTATCGGATACTCCTATGATATAATGGCAGATGGTACAACTTCCATCTTCTCGGCTACCAAAAATGCCTTTGTGACGAACATCATAGTAATCCGATTAAACCTAAAATACATTTGTTAAAGCAATGTGTGAATAATATAAATTATTGCAATAATAGTGTAACATATTTGCTTTTCGATAGAGGGATCTTTGTTGAGTGATAATACCGAAAGCATATATGTAAGGAGTTCAACTAAACATCTATTGTCTGCCTTGCTGGCAGGGAGGCATCGACATTAACCATTGTAAATTACAAAATGTTCTTTGGACTTTTATAATAACAATTGGTATAGAAAACGCATAGCACATTTAATCTTTTATAATGATGCGAAATAGTTTTTAACGAATTCAAATACATTTGGGCAACAGCATTACTGAAGAACGACCGACAGCGGAACTGAAGAACGGGTAACAGCGGAACTGAAGAAAATTAAAATCAAAAAAATTATGAAAACTAAAAAAATGATCTCCACTGTTTTTGCTTCATTGCTTATAATGGTGTTTTGTCTTTCTGCAAGTATTTCTTCAGCGCAAACTAAAAAAGATTCTACAATGATGATGAAAGATTGTTGTATGATGAAAGACGGAAAAATGATGCGTATGAAAGATGGAAAGATAATGCCAATGGATAAAGATGCGACCATGAATAATGGAACTAAATGCATGGTTAATGGTGAATGTATAATGAAGGATGGAAAAAAAATAAAAATGAAAGAAGGAGAATGTATGGATATGAGCGGAAATATGGATAAGTGCGAAATGATGAATAAGAATACAAAAAAATCAACCGAAACAAAAAACGACACAAAGAATGCAACTATTTATACCTGTTCAATGCATCCTGAGATTACAAGCGACAAGCCGGGTAAATGCCCAAAATGTGGTATGGAATTGATTGAAAAAAAATAAAATATTAATTCAAATACATTTGGGCAACAGCATTACTGAAGAACGACCGACAGCGGAACTGAAGAACGGGTAACAGCGGAACTGAAGAAAAATTTAAAATCAAAAAATTATGAGTCACGAAAAATTTAAGAGCTGCATTGATGCATGTAATCAATGTGCAGCAGAATGTGAACATTGTGCAACCGCATGCATACACGAAAAGGATGCTCTTATGCTTGCAAAATGTATTGAACTTGAACGATATTGTGCTGACATGTGTCGTACAGCAGCATCTTTCATGGCAAGGTCAGATGAGCATACTATTGACTTTGTAAATAAATTTTGCGACTTATGCGCAGAAATTTGTGATGCATGTGCTAATGAATGCGAAAAACATTCACAAATGGAACATTGCAAAAAATGCGCTGAAGTTTGTCGCAAATGTGCTGAAGAGTGTAAAGCGATGAGTCACGCAAGTGTTGCATAAGCTAATTCCTTATAATAAAATTCATTAGTTTTGATATTCGGAACTATTGAATTTTATTATTTGAATAACTTCCCTCTTCTCGGCTATTAAAAATGCTTCTATAACAAATTTCAATAAGAAATACAACTGTGAAATTATTCTCGTTGGTAAAAAATATTTCATCCGAAAGAGCATTAATCGTTCATTGCCATTTTGAGCAATACGACAAATCATTAATCCACTTACAGCACCTGTTTGACGACTATTATCTACAAAATTTCAAAGAACAAGAATATAACCAGCTGGAAATCAGTTTATAGTGTTAGGATGACAGTGAAATTTATTTATTATTAAATTTACAGCATATATTTGAACGATATGCTGAGCCAATAAGCCTAGATAGGCAATGCTTCAGAACTGCATCGAGAAACAGCATACAAGAATGAAAGTTCTCATAAAAACTTAGTTAGTCCGACTTTGATGGTTCTCGATGGAGTTTATGCAGTGCGAAGTCGAAGTATTCGAACTGACATACAAGAATCATTTTCTTCCAATACAAATTTGAAGAAAGCCAATGACATTTTATAAATTTTCAAAATAATGCTTACTGTCTATTGTATTCCTGGTATGGGAGTGAATGAACGTTTGTTCAGAAATTTAAAACTGGATAATTGTATCATTCATCACATAAAATGGGAAACACCTTATAAAAATGAATCGCTTCCGGATTATGCGATGCGATTATCTAAACAAATCGATATCACTAAACCATTTGTTTTAGTGGGAGTTTCATTCGGAGGAATGTGTTGTGTAGAAATTTCAAAGCAACTTAAGCCAACAAAAACATTTATTATTTCCAGTAGTAAGTTTCACGATGAGTTACCATTAAAAATAGCTTTTTGGAGAACATTTCCTTTCTACAGATTTTTTCGTGATGGTTTTTATAAGAATGCTGTAATGCTTGCTAGAAAGCAATTTGGTGTTATTTCCGAAGAACAAAAAAATAGTTTTAGAAAAATGTTGGACGAAGCTCCAGAAAATTATTATAACGGAGCGGTTGATTGTATTGTGAAGTGGAGAAATGATATTCGCCCCGATAATTTAATTCATATTCATGGCACTTCCGATAGAGTACTTCCACACAGCAAAGTGGTAGCCTGTGATTACACTATTAAAGATGGAACACACTTTATGATTATTAATAAAGGGGAAGAGATAAGTAGGATTATTGAAAAGGAGTTGGAGGAATAATCAAAAATCACTAACTTCATTTAAACCTTTAATATGTAAGGCTATGAACAAAATTATTTTTTAACACTATTCTCACCACCCATCAAAACATATTGAATAATGTTTGCGCCCATTTTTAAAGCCTTTTGACGACTTTCTGGCGAATCTTTATGGATTTCATAACTTTCCCAGCCATCTCCTAAATCACATTCGAAGTCATAAAAACAAACCAATCGGCCTTGGTAAATTAATCCAAAACCTTGTGGTGCTTTGCCATCGTGTTCATGAATTTTTGGTAAACCATTTTGAAAATCGTATTTCTGATGATAGATTGGATGCGAAAATGGTAATTCAACAAATTCCAATTCGGGAAATATTTTTTTCATTTGTGGACGAATAAATTTATCCAATCCATAATTATCCGAAATGTGTAAAAATCCTCCTCCGATTAAATAATTTCGTAAGTTTTCTGTCTCTTGTGAATTAAATACCACATTCCCATGTCCCGTCATGTGAACAAAAGGGTAATTGTAAATATCCGGACTCCCAACTTCAACGGTAGCTTGCTCAGGATTGATAGCTGTTTTTAAATTAGTGTTACAAAATTCAATAAGGTTTGGTAATGAAGTTTCTAAATTTGCATACCAATCGCCACCACCACCGTATTTTAATAATGCAATCTGGTAAGTAGGAGCAGGGGTAAATGCCACACAACAAAGAGTGATTGTGAAGAGTATGATTACTTTCTTTAACATGCTTGCGCGAATTTCAAATTTCAGATTTTAAATTATTTGTCTTCAATTTTTACTTCTCTAATAAC
>JAYVZC010000288.1:0-3580 GCA_043783695.1 Bacteroidota bacterium | reverse complement strand
TCAGTACAGATCTTTGTAGTCCTGCTTTCTTCAGCGAATGCCTCACGACAAACCGCCTTGCAGCTTACTAATGTGCATCGATGCTGTGCACATAAGGGACTTGCACCCTTTGGATAATCAATTTATATTCATCCCGGCTGGAATATTAAACGTGCCATACTGGGCGCACCACAGCACATTTGCAATAGGCGGGGTTTCGTGCTCCGCAGACACTTTTGTGGTTACAGGAAGTTCAGTGCTCCGCATGAACATTTGTGCTAAAAAGCCCGCCCATCGCAAATCTGCCAAACGTTATGTGCAACCCTGACCGACCGACCGACCGTGCAACCTTAAATCGACAGAAAAAGAAAGACAAAATGCCAACGCTTCCAAAATAAAAAGAGCAGCAATGCAACCGCACAAGCCGACCCAAAATGCAGCACATTTTATTTTGCCCAACCGCACCCAGAGCCCACCCACCACCCAGACAAATACTAACTTTACCGAATGGAATTAAACGACATCATTGAATTCAAATCTTCTCCTTTAATAAGAGAAAAACTGGCTGACTTTGGTTTCGCCAAGACCTTTGCCGAAGGAGAAATAATTCTTAACGAAAATGCTTACATTAAAGCCATTCCTATTGTAACAACTGGCAGCATAAGAGTTATGCGGACAGACGAGGACGGTAGAGAAATTTTACTTTACTACATCAAGGCTGGCGAAAGCTGCATTATGTCTTTTTTGGGTGGCTTGCATCACGACACAAGCAAAGTAAAAGCTATTGCGGAAGAGGAAACTGAAATACTTTTTATTCCTATTGACAAAGTAAGTTTACTTATCAAGGAATTTCCTGAATGGCTGGATTATATTTTTCGTTTGTATCACAAACGATTTGAAGAATTGTTGGAGGTGGTTAATGCCATTGCTTTCAAAAAGTTAGACGAGCGACTTTTAAATTTCATAAAAAACAAGTGTGAATTGACAAAAAGTAAAACGCTATATGTAACCCACGAACAATTAGCAAACGAACTCGGAACAGCCCGTGTAGTGGTTTCCCGGCTGCTTAAACAAATGGAAGATGAAGGCTTAGTAAAATTAGGTAGAAATAAAATTTTCCTTGTGTAACAAAAGTAGCTGTGCAGCAACTTTCATTGTCTCACTTTTGCCGTGAAATAATTCATTCACTAAAAAAATTAAACAATGAAACCAAATATGGGCACAGCCGACAAAGTAGTTAGAATACTTGTCGCTATCGTAATTATGGGGTTGTATTTTGCAAATATCATTTCAGGAACAGTTGCAATTATCCTTTTAATTCTTGCTGGTGTTTTCATCCTCACAAGTTTTATGAGTTTCTGTCCGCTCTATTTACCATTCGGGCTTTCTACCAGAAAAAAGGATAAGTAATATGGAACTGCAAAATGCAGCTCTTATTGCCCTAATTGGTGCAGCCGCTGGACTACTTGGCGGAGTGCTTGGCTTGGGAGGAGCAATCATTATTATTCCTGCTTTGGTAATGCTTTTGGGCTATTCGCAACAAATGGCACAAGGTACTGCATTAATTATGATGGTGCTTCCTGTTGGAGCATTAGCTGCTTTTCAATATTACCAAAAAGGATTTGTAGATGTGAAAGCTGCATTAATTTTAGCTTCCTTCTTTTTTATTGGCGGTTATTTCGGTGCAAAGTTCGCCACATCAATTCCGCAGGATATTTTGAAAAAAACCTTTGCCGTTTTGCTTGTTGCTATCGCCATTAAAATGTGGTTTCAAAAATAAATTGGGCGGGTGTAACAAAAGTAGCTGTGTAAGAAAATTCAACATCGCAACTTTGCACTATCAAATAAAAGAGAAATGGAAATCAAACAATTTGAAGATAAAAACTTAGCTCATTATTCGTATGCTGTAATCAGCAACGGAGAAGTAGCATTGATTGATCCTTCAAGAAATCCGCAACCATATTACGATTTTGCCAAGCAACATAATGCAAAAATCACAGCTGTAATTGAAACGCACCCACACGCTGATTTTGTAAGCAGTCATTTAGAAATCCACAACACAACTGATGCTCCTATTTATATAAGTAAACTTTTAGGTGCTGAATATCTACACCAAACTTTTGATGAAGGCGATGCAATTGTTTTAGGAAACATTACATTAAAAGCATTAAACACACCTGGGCATTCCCCCGACAGTATCAGTATTGTAGCTATTGACGAAAACGGAAAAGAAAAAGCGGTTTTTACAGGTGACACTTTATTTATTGGCGATTGCGGAAGACCCGATTTAAGAGAACAGGCAGGAGCAATTACAGCCGCAAGAGCAGAGTTGGCGAAGCAAATGTTCCATTCGCTTCGCAATAAGTTGATGACTTTACCCGATGATGTATTGGTATATCCTGCACACGGTGCAGGTAGTTTGTGTGGTAAAGGTTTAAGTGAGCAAAACAGCAGCACAATCGGTGCAGAAAAAATAAGCAACTGGAGTTTGCAAAATTTGTATGAGGAAGAATTTGTAAAAGAATTGCTGGCAGACCAACCATTTATTCCAAAATATTTTCCGTTTGATGTTGCAGTAAATAAAAAAGGTGCTGATGCTTATGCAACAAGCGTTTCAAAGGTGCAACAAAGAGAACCTGTTACCTGTCAGGGTTGTGCAAATTCGCTTAATCCTGATGTCTTAATTATAGATACACGACCACAAGAGCAATTCAAAAAAGCACATTTAAAAAATGCTATCAACCTGATGAACGATACCAAATTTGAAACTTGGTTAGGAAGCATCGTAAATCCAAACGAACAATTTTATTTGATTGCAGAAAATGAAACAATATTAAATGAGTTGATTGAACGCACTGCAAAAATTGGCTATGAGAAACAAATAGAATTAGCGTTTGTAATGGATTATGGGAATACATCAATGCAATTGTTTGACAGTGAAGAATTGAAAACAAACCAAGATGCTTACACTATCATTGACATTCGCAATAATTCAGAAGTAAAAAGCAATAAAATATTTGCAAACGCCATTCACATTCCTTTGCACCAATTGAGAGAACGAACCAATGAAATTCCTGTTCATAAACCAATAGTGGTGCATTGTGCAGGTGGTTACAGAAGTGCCGCAGGAAGCAGCATTATCAAATCAAAATTAAATGGCACTTCGCAAGTGTATGATTTAAGTGAAGCCGTTAAACAATTTTAAAAATGAATTTCATACTAAAAAATAAACTCACCATAATAGGGATAATTGCAGGTGCAATTGGCGGATACCTCTACTATCATTTTGTAGGGTGTGCAAGCGGCACTTGTGCTATTACTTCGAAACCATTCAACAGCACCTTGTATGGCTCAATGATGGGTGGATTGTTGTTCAATATGTTTCAAAAAGGAAAATCAAAAACAGAATAAAAATGAATGCTGAAAAAATCATCAAAGAAAAACAAGGCACTATCGTAGATGTTCGAACACCCAGTGAATTTATGGGTGGAAATGTAGAAGGTTCAATTAATATTCCTTTACAGGAAATTGAAAGAAGAATGGATGAATTAAAAACCCTCAAACAACCCTTGGTGCTATGCTGTGCTTCGGGTGGAAGAAG
>JAYVZC010000287.1:0-8515 GCA_043783695.1 Bacteroidota bacterium | reverse complement strand
AATTTAGCTGTTGGTTGTTAGTTATTGGTTTTGCTACTTTATCTTATTCATATAACTCTGCAAAATAATGGTGGCACTAATTTCATCTACCAATTCTTTATTTTGTCGGTCTTTCTTTTTCAATCCACTATCAATCATTGTCTGGAAAGCCATTTTGGATGTAAAGCGTTCATCCATTCTCTCCACTTTAATTGTTGGAAACGTTCGTTTTAAATGAACTACAAAAGGTTCAATAAAGCGTGCCGAATCCGATGGTTCGTTGTTCATTCTTTTAGGTTCTCCTACAACAATGCACTCTACTTCTTCTTTATCTATATAGGTTTTCAAAAACTCAATCAAATCTTTAGAATGAACCGTTGTTAAACCTGTAGCAATAATCTGCAAAGGATCAGTAACTGCAATCCCTACTCTCTTACTTCCATAATCAATTGCCATTAACCTAGCCATAATGCAAAAATAGTAAAAAATGTGATTAAGTAATTAAGTGATTAAGGGGGCAGAATCGAGGTGCTTTTAGCGCAGAAAAATGAATATATTTGCAAATGAAAACATGCGAACACACAATGCGACTAATGAACGAGTAAACCAATGAACCAATGAACTAATCATATGCAAAAGATAATAGAAGATGCTTGGGATAACCGGGAATTACTGAAAGAAGAAAAAACACAGAATACCATTCGTGAAGTGATTGAAATGCTTGACAAAGGGAAATTGCGTGTTGCGAATCCTCCAAAGGGTGGAGTAAACGCCAATAATGATTGGATTGTAAACGAATGGATTAAAAAAGCAGTAATCATGTATTTCCCGATACAAAAAATGGAAACCATTGAAGTAGGTATTTTTGAGTATCATGATAAAATGAAATTAAAAACCAATTATGCCGAATTGGGAATTCGTGTTGTTCCCAATGCTGTTGCCCGTTACGGAGCGTATCTTGCAAAAGGAGTAATTATGATGCCGAGTTATGTGAACATTGGAGCGTATGTAGATAGCGGAACAATGGTGGATACTTGGGCAACGGTTGGTTCTTGCGCACAAATTGGAAAAGATGTGCATTTGAGCGGTGGTGTTGGTATTGGTGGAGTTCTAGAACCTGTTCAAGCAGCTCCTGTAATTATCGAAGATGGATGTTTTATTGGTTCTCGTTGTATTGTTGTGGAAGGCGTTCATGTTCAAAAAGAAGCTGTGCTTGGTGCTAATGTAGTTTTAACTAAATCGACTAAAATCATTGACGTTACCAGAAGCGAACCTATAGAATATAAAGGTTTTGTTCCAAGTCGTTCAGTAGTTATTCCTGGCTCTTATACCAAAAGATTTCCTGCCGGAGATTTTCAAGTGCCATGTGCATTAATTATTGGAACACGTAAAGAAAGTACCGATTTAAAAACTTCTCTTAACAATGCTTTGAGAGAATATGATGTTGCTGTATAGTACAGATAACGAATTTTTACGAATTTACGAATCTGTGGTTTCTAAAACCATTATTAAACAACTTGAAAATACTCATTATACAAACTGCCTTTATTGGAGATGTGATTTTAGCGACTGCGGTCGCTGAAAAATTACATCAACAGTTTCCTGATTCGCAAATTGATTTTGTTGTTCGAAAAGGAAACGAATCTTTGTTGGATAATCATCCTTTTATTAAAACTGTTTTTGTTTGGGATAAAAAACAAGGAAAAATTAAAAATCTTTTTTCTATTACAAAACAAATTCGTGCAAACAAATACGATAGTGTTATAAACTTGCACCGTTTTGCTAGTTCTGGCTTTATATCCGGATTTTCGGGTGCTAAAGAAAAAATTGGTTTTGATAAAAACCCTCTTTCTTTTTTATTTACAAAAAAAATAAAACATGAAATTGGATCAAACAAACATGAAGTGGAACGCAATCAACAGTTGATTGAACATTTAACAGACAACATCGCAACAAAGCCAAAACTTTATCCGACAGCTGAAAATTTTGAATCTGTAAAAAAATACAAAAGTAGTGCTTACGTTTGCCTTGCTCCTACTTCGGTATGGTTCACAAAACAATATCCAAAAGAAAAATGGATTGAACTCTGCGATCAAATACAAAGCGAATTAACAATTTATTTACTCGGGGCTCCGAGTGATTTAAGTGTTTGTGATGAAATAAGATTAAGCTCCAAAAATCAAAACATCATTAATCTTGCAGGAAAATTAATTTTTTTAGAATCGGCAGCATTAATGAAAGATGCGAACATGAATTTTGTGAACGACTCGGCTCCTATGCACATTGCATCTGCTATGAATGCAAAAACAACTGCCATTTATTGCTCAACTGTCCCTGCTTTTGGATTTGGACCGCTTTCTGATGATTCCCAAATTGTTGAAACAAAATTAACATTAGATTGTCGCCCTTGTGGTTTACACGGACATAAAGAATGTCCTAAAGGTCATTTCAAGTGCGGTTTCTCCATTGAGACTAGTGAGTTATTGAAAGAACTATCGCCAACACACCCCTAACCCCTCTCTAGAGGGGAATAAGATTACTCTCAATACAAGAATTCTGACCACAATTTTTCTATAGCATAAATTCGGAATTCGTATATTCGTAAACAATTCGCTATCTGTACTCATGGAGGAAGAAATAAAAAACGCTTTAGCAGTATTACACAAAGGAGGAACTATACTTTATCCAACGGATACAGTTTGGGGAATTGGGTGTGATGCCCGTAATAAAGAAGCTGTAAATAAAATCTTCAAATTAAAACAACGAGCAGAATACAAAAGCATGGTTGTTTTGGTGTGTGACGAAAAAATGGTGAATCGTTATGTAAAAGAAGTTCCGGCTGTAGCATGGGATTTAATCGAATCCGCAGAAGAACCATTAACAATTATTTATCCGGATGGAAGAATGTTGGCAGAAAATATTATTGCTGCTGATGGAAGTGTTGGGATTAGAATTGTAAAAGATGAATTTTGTAAAAAATTAATTCACAAATTTGGAAAACCCATTGTTTCTACTTCTGCGAATGTAAGTGGTGAAAAATCTCCTAATTCTTTTAACGATATCAAATTAGATATTATGAATAAGGTAGATTATATTGTAAGCTTGAGACAAAAAGAAATTAATAATACAAAACCATCTACCATCATTAAAATAGCAATGAACGGGGAGATTAAAATAATAAGGAAGTAAAAACAATTTGGAAATTTGAAAATTTAGTAATTTGAAAATTTAAAGAATAAATCAAAAATGAAAAGTTTATTTAATTCAAACGATAATCAGGAAATTGTAAATCGGATAAATTCACTAACTCACGCTTCACAATCTCAATGGGGCAAAATGAATATCTCGCAAATGTGTGCTCATTGCCAGGCGCCACTAAACGTAGCTTATGGAGATCTTAAATTAAAAAGAGGCTTGATGGGAATTCTATTTGGAAGTATGATCAAAAAGAAAATGTCGAAAGATGAAAAACCTTTTGATAAAAACTTACCAACGGACAAAGCTTTTATTGTTATAGATATTTGTGAATTTGAATCAGAAAAAAATAAATTAATTGAGCTCGTTAAAAAGTTTGAAAAAGTTGGCCCGAAAGGCATAACTAAAGAAGCGCATCCCTTTTTCGGAAAAATGACTGAGAAAGAGTGGGATGTCCTGCAATGGAAGCACCTTGATCATCATATGAGACAGTTTGGAGCCTAGTGAAAGCAAAATTAACCCATCCTATTTTTAAAATCATTACGGAAGCTGCCGATGAAATGAATCTTTCTGCCTATGTGATTGGCGGATGGGTTCGTGATTTGCATTTAGGCCGCCCTTGCAAGGATATAGACGTTGTTGCTATTTGTAAAGATAATTCAGAACGCAAAATTGGAATTGAATTGGCAAAAGCTGTTGCAAAAAAATTAGGAAATAAATTTCATGTAAATGTTTACAAAAATTTTGGAACAGCACAAATTGTTTATGAAGATTACGACATTGAATTTGTAGGGGCAAGAAAAGAATCTTACCGCTCCGAAAGCCGCAACCCTATTGTAGAAAATGGAACACTTGAAGATGATCAAAACCGTAGAGACTTTACAATAAATGCTTTAGCGATTTCATTAAATTCAAAAACGTATGGCGATTTATTAGATCCGTTTGATGGATTAAAAGATATGGAAGCCAAAATCATTCGCACTCCGCTTAATCCCGATATTACTTATTCTGATGATCCTTTGCGAATGATGCGTGCTGTGCGTTTTGCCACTCAATTGAATTATAGAATTGAAGAGCAATCTTTACAAAGCATCGCAAAAAATAAAGAACGAATCAAAATTATTTCGAAAGAACGTATAAGCGATGAATTGAATAAAATCATTCTTGCAAAAACACCATCCATAGGATTTAAAATTTTGTTTGATACTGGTTTGCTACATTTCATCTTTCCTGAAATGGTAGCTTTATATGGAGTTGAAATAAGAGATGGAAAATCGCACAAAGATAATTTCTATCACACGTTAGAAGTTTTAGATAACATTTGTAAAACAACGGATGATCTGTGGTTGCGATGGGCTGCTATTCTCCACGACATAGCAAAACCTCCAACAAAACGTTTTGAACCGGAGCATGGCTGGACATTCCACGGGCATGAAGACAAAGGTTCACGAATGGTTCCGAAGATTTTCGAAAATCTAAAACTTCCATTGAATGAAAAAATGAAGTACGTACAAAAATTAGTGCTTCTTCATTTGCGCCCAATCGTTTTAGCAAAAACCGATATTACCGATAGTGCTGTGAGAAGGTTACTTTTTGAAGCAGGAAACGATATTGATGATTTAATGAAATTGTGCGAAGCAGATATCACATCTAAAAACGAATACAAAGTTCAGAAGTATTTGAAGAATTTTGAATTGGTGCGTCAAAAATTGAAAGAAGTTGAAGAAAAAGATAACATTCGTAACTGGCAACCACCAATCAGCGGTGAAGACATTATGAAAATATTTAATATTCCTGCAGGAAAAGAGGTGGGAATTATCAAAAATGCAATCAGAGAAGCTATTTTGGACGGAATTATAAAGAATGATAAAGTAGAAGCAATTGAGTTTATGATAAGTGAAGGGGAAAAACTGGGCTTGAAGAAATCTTAGAATTAGCAATTGAAATACTCGTCCTTATTGACATTCAAAATTTCAATTTTCAGATTAAAAACTATTGATTATGAAATTTAACTTGAAACAAAAGTAATAATTCGTATTTTTGACTCAGAACACCCGGTTAACTAGTAGCATACCAATTAACCATTGAACCAATTAACTAATGAACTAAAAAAATGGCCGTTTACCGTTTTCGAGTAGCATTTGAAGATAATGAAGACATTTATCGTGAGATAGAAATTAAATCCACACAAAATTTTGAAGATTTTCATAATATGATTGTCCAGTCTGTAGGTTTCGACAACTTGCACGATGCATCTTTTTTTATTAGTGATGACTTGTGGAGAAAAGGCGATGAGATTGGGCTTCGTCCAACGGATGAAGAGGAAATGGATCGTAGAAAAAGAAGAGATTTACCTTTAAAAAAGCAAATGAATAAGTGCAAAATGGCTTCATTGATTGATGATCCACACCAAAAATTTGTTTACGTATACGACCCAAAAACTTCCTGGACTTTCTTAGTTGAATTAGTGAAAATTTTATTGGATGACCCCAAAGGTTCATTCCCTAAAGTAACTAAATCGGGAGGAGAATCTCCAAAACAGCACAAAGATAGCATTGCTGTTCCTACTATTGATGAAGATGATTTTGATGAGGACGAACCACATGATAATGATGCTTATGTAAATGCTCATTCAGAAGATGAAACAGCTTTATTAGAAGGAGAAGAGGGCGAAGAAGAAATAGAAGAAGAAGCACATGATGATGAAATACAGGATGATGATGCACACGAAGAAGCCAGTACGGAAGAAGACTAAACATAATAGTAGACAGTAGACAAAAATAAAAATTTCATTATTGCTACTTCCTTTAAAATAATCAATGCCTAATAAATCTCTTATTGTACTTGTTGGTCCCACTGCCATTGGCAAAACAGCTGCAAGTATTCAAATTGCAAAAGAATTTAATTGCCCAATAGTTTCTGCCGATTCTCGACAATTTTTTAAGGAAATGACTATTGGTACTGCAAAACCAAGCGCAGAAGAAATGCAAAATGCTCCTCATTATTTTATTGATTCACATTCCATCAAAGACGAATTCAATGTTGGAAAATATGAAAATGAAGCCATTGCTCTTTTAAATACTCTTTTCAAAATAAACAAAATGGTTATTCTTGTTGGTGGCTCAGGACTATACATTGACGCTATTTGTAAAGGCTTTGATGAATTACCGGAAGCAGATACGGAAGTGCGAAATAAAATAGGTTTACTTTTAGAAGAAAAAGGAATTAAAGCGCTTCAATCACTTTTAAAAGAACTTGATTCTGTTTATTATTCGAAAGTCGATCTACAAAATCCACAGAGAATAAGTAGAGCATTGGAAGTTTGCTTAACAACAGGCAAACCCTACTCTACTTTACGCAAAGGAAAAATAAAAAAACGAAATTTTAACATCATAAAAATTGGATTGAATACTTCACGAGAAGTTCTTTACGAAAAAATCAACAAACGTGTTGACGAAATGATGCAAGCAGGACTATTAGAAGAAGTTAAATATTTACTTCCGCAAAAACATCTAAACGCTTTACAAACAGTCGGCTATAATGAACTATTCGATTTTTTAGAAAACAAAACAGATTTAAATACCGCAGTAGAATCCATTAAACAAAACACTAGAAAATTTGCAAAGCGTCAATTGACTTGGTTTCGCAGAGATTCAGAAATAAAATGGTTTGAACCAAACGAAAAAAAAGAAATTCTAAGTTATATAAACTCTAAATTCTAACAATCCGTCATACACTTCGACTTTAGTTTATACTGAGGGTAGTTGAAGGACTTAGTGTAACGGAATAAATGTCAAATCACAACCGAAACGTTAGTCTGAGCGGTGTCGAAGACCTGTTTGAGCAAAACTATGATAACCACAGTTAAACAATATACACAGCTCAACAAGTCATTACTGAATATAGTAACCGTTGAGTTTTTCGTTCAATTAATAAACGTATTGTTCATTGCTATCCTCCCACTTTATATGAAAAAGGAAGGTTATAGCGATGCAGAATATGCACACTTTACTTCTTACCGTTATTTCGGAATGTTGGCTTTGGCTTTGTTTTTAGGAATGTATATCAAAGGCAGAAAAATTTTACCGATGATTTATATTGCAGCATTTGGTGTTCCATTTTTTGCTTTATTAATTATTATAGGCGTACAACTTCATTCTACTCCAATACTACTCATTTCGCATTTATTGTGGGGAACGGCATATACATTTATTCAAATTCCAATTCTACCATACATTATGCGCAATGCTCCCAAAGAGCAACAAACGAAAGCAATCACACTTAATTTTGCAACATGGAGTATTGCTACCATTGTAGGAAGCTTTTTAGTAGCTGTATTCAACGGAATAAATCCAGAAATATTTACGGAGCGAAATTTATTATTCGTTATCTCTTTCTTATGTTTTTCAGGATTTTATTTTGCGATGAAAATAGATAAGAATGAACACGTTCCTGCTATAAAAGAAAAAAGTAGAACCAATTTAAAGCATTACGACTGGGTAATTATTATGAAAGCCCTTGTTCCAACTGCAATTATTGCTGTCGGAGCTGGATTCACTATTCCTTTTATGAGTTTATTTTTTTCCAACGTACACAACATGAGTACAGCAACGTTTTCTGCATTGAATATGCTAACTGCTATTTTAGTAACTATTGTTGCGATTTACATTCCAAAACTAAAAGATAAATACGGTTATCATAAAACTATTCCAACTACACAATCTTTCGCAATTATTGCATTAATAATTATGGCAACCACTCAATATTATAGTCAATATAGTTTTGCTGTAACAATAGCATCTGTATTTTATTTATTGCGACAACCATTAATGAGTGCAGCTGTTCCAATGACTTCAGAAATAACTATGAAATACGTTGGAGAAGGAAACAGAGAGATGGTGAGTGCTTTAACGTCTGCCATCTGGTCGGGATCCGCATATTTTAGCGCAGTAGGATTTGGAATCTTGCGTCATCTGGATGTTGCTTATGTAAATATTTTCTGGATTACTTCCGGAATGTACAGCATTGGAGTTGTACTATATGTGATGCTGATACGGGATTATAATGTGAGGGAGAAAGCTGGGTTGATTAGGCATTGAGAAAATTTTTGCTTTATATGTTTACTAACATCGGTCAAAGAATGTCCTTTCATTTTACCTACTTTGTAGCTTCTTGCTAAAAGATGAGGACTTTTTGTTGCAAGAAGTCCTCTTCTTGCAACTTTGAGTCTTGTTAAACCAGGGAACTCAACCACTATGCACTGAAAGTGCATAGGTTATGATACAAGAAAGAATGAAATTCTTTCTACTAACTTAAAAACAACAACATTATCTTTGTTTAA
>JAYVZC010000286.1:0-3599 GCA_043783695.1 Bacteroidota bacterium | reverse complement strand
CTCTTTCAGCAGAGCGCTCACCAATTAAAATATTATGTTGTCTGCGCATATACTCTTCAATGTTGGAAGTAAATTCATCACCGGCAATACGAATAGATTTGTCGCAAACGATTCCTCCCAAAGCGATAACGGCAATTTCACTTGTACCACCACCAATGTCAATAATCATATTTCCTATTGGTTCTTCTACGTCAATACCAATTCCAATTGCAGCAGCCATTGGTTCGTGAATTAAATAAACTTCTTTCCCACCGGCATGTTCAGCACTATCACGGACCGCACGTTTTTCTACCTCCGTGATTCCAGAGGGAATACAAATTACCATTTTCAAAGAGGGTTGAAATAATCTTTTTCCAGGATTAATCATTTTTATCATTCCACGAATCATGTGTTCCGCAGCGTGGAAATCTGCAATTACTCCATCTTTCAGCGGACGAATCGTCTTTATGTTTTCGTGCGTCTTGCCATGCATTTGCATCGCCTGTTTGCCAACAGCAATTACTCTTCCTGTCATACGGTCGATCGCAACTATACTTGGTTCATCCACAACTACTTTGTCGTTATGAATAATTAGCGTATTGGCTGTTCCTAAGTCAATCGCAATTTCTTGTGTTAAAAAATTAAATAAACCCATAGTTTAATTTGAAAATTATTTAATTTGAAAATTTGAAAACTTATCTGCCGACAGGCAGGCGTGTTGACTATAAATAAGAGTCGGCTATTTTCCTAAAATTTCAAATCAGTTTTTGTTTTATGTTTAATTCTTTTGTTTTTCTTTTCCCTAATTACCCAATCACCTTTTTAATGTTTAAAATGTCTTGTTCCCGTCATCACCATACTTACTCCATTTGCATCGCAATAAGCAATTGAATCTTTATCTTTAATGGAACCACCTGGTTGAATTACGGCTGTTATTCCTGCTTTGTGAGCAATTTCTACACAATCAGGAAATGGAAAAAACGCATCTGATGCCATCACTGAACCTTTTAAATCGAAACCAAAATTGTTTGCTTTTACAATTGCTTGTTGTAATGCATCCACACGAGATGTTTGCCCAACACCACTTGCAAGCAGTTGATTGTTTTTAGCAAGCACAATGGTGTTTGATTTTGTATGCTTCACAATTTTATTTGCAAATTCTAAATCACACAACTCATCTGCTGTTGGCGATGTTTTGGTTACTGTTTGCATATCTGTTTTTGTTTCTGTCTTAGAATCTTTGTCTTGCTCAATAACTCCGTTCAATAGTGTTCTGAATGATTTTGGTGCAAGCTCCACCTTTTTTTGCTGAAGAATAATTCTATTCGGCTTTGATTTTAATAATTCAATTGCTTTTACTTCATAAGCTGGAGCAATAATAACTTCACAAAATAATTTATGAATTTCTGTTGCTGTTGCCAGATCAATTTCTTTATTTGTAATTAATACTCCGCCAAATGCACTTGTTGGATCACCAGCCAATGCAGCGTTGTATGCATCCACTAATTTTTCACGGGAAGCAATTCCGCAAGCATTGTTGTGTTTTAAAATTGCGAATGTCGCATCTGTAAATTCCGCAATCAAACTAACTGCTGCATCTACATCTAATAAATTATTGTACGACAATTCTTTCCCGTTTAGTTTGGCAAACATTTCATCGAGGTTACCATAGAAAACTCCTTTTTGATGAGGGTTTTCACCATAACGCAAAACTTGTGCATCTTGAATACTTTGTTTGAATGCTAAAGTATTATCTCCATTAAAATAATTGAAAATTGCAGTATCGTAATGCGATGAAACATTGAATGCAGCTGTTGCAAGGTATCTTCTGTCTTCCAATGTAGAAGCACCTTTCTGATTAACTAAAATAGTATCGTGTAAATAAGTATATTCATTTTTGGAAGAAACAATTACTACATCTTTGAAGTTTTTTGCTGCTGCACGAATTAAAGAGATTCCTCCAATGTCAATTTTTTCTATGATGGCTTGCTCTGTAGCCCCTGATTTAACAGTCTCTTCAAAAGGGTATAAATCAACAATTACTAAATCAATTTCCGGAATTTCATATTCTTCTAGTTGATCAATATCACTTTGTAACTCTCTTCTGCTAAGTATTCCACCAAAAATTTTTGGATGTAATGTTTTTACTCTGCCACCTAAAATGGAGGGATAAGAAGTTAATGTTTCAACGGGAGTAACAGCAACACCAAGCTTTTCAATAAATTCTTGTGTTCCACCGGTGCTAAATATTTTAACACCCAATGCACTCAATTGATGAATGACAGGTTCTAAATTATCTTTATGGTACACCGAAATAAGTGCATTTTTTATTTTTTTTGCTCCGCTCATATCCGATGTAAAATTTCTCACACAAAAGTATTAATTTTTATGCGTTCTGCAGTCTTATACGTACTTTGTTGATAAATGTTTTTTTTGTTAATAAAGCCAATTTCCGAGCTTTTGAGTTCCAAAATTTTTGACTCATTCTAGGAATTTTTTTTGGTACATTTGTAAAGTTTAAATTCATTTTTCAAATGATTGTTTTTGGTTTGTTGAGAGAAAGTATTTTATTTGCCACCAGTTCGTTGGTAGCAAATAAGCTGCGCACGTTTCTTTCGCTGTTAGGCATTACCATTGGTATTTTTGCCATTATCATTGTGTTTACTGTGGTCGATTCCTTAGAACAAAATCTTCGCAAAAGCGTTCAAAGTTTGGGAGATGACGTAGTGTTTGTGCAAAAATGGCCTTGGACATTTGGTCCGAATTATCCTTGGTGGAAATATATGAACCGACCGGTTCCTGATTATCCCGAATTGAGTCAAATTCTCGAAAAGTGTGATGGAGCAAAATCTGCAGCATTTCTTGTAAGTTCCCGAATTACCATAAAATATAAAAGCAGTAGTATCGAAAGAGTAAATATTAATTGTGCTTCTCATCAATACGACCGCGTAAAAAATTTTGAAATTGCTGATGGTCGCTATTTTACAGATATTGAATCTTCATCCGGTCGACCTGTAGCTATAATTGGCGATGTGCTTGCAAAAGCCTTATTCCCCCATCAAAGCCCTATTGGAGAAATGGTGAAACTTAATGGAGCTAAAGTAATGGTGATTGGAGTTTTCAAAAAAGAAGGTGAAAGTATTTTAGGTGGGAGTGTTGATACCGAAGTGCTTGTTCCTATTAACTATGCTAGGACTTTGATAGATATCAGAAATGAAGATTTGGACCCGCAAATTTTGGTAAGAGCAAAACCCGGAATTAGCAACGATGACTTGATTGATGAACTGACCGGTTTGATGCGCTCCATACGAAAATTGCATCCTCGTTCGGATGATAATTTTGCTCTCAATCAGACCAGTTTAATATCAACACAATTTGATAGTTTGTTTGGCGTGGTAGGTATTGTAGGTTGGGTAATTGGAGGATTCTCTATTTTAGTAGGAGGATTTGGCATTGCCAATATCATGTTCGTCTCCGTAAAGGAAAGGACCAATATCATTGGGATTCAGAAATCGCTTGGAGCAAAAAATTATTTTATCCTTTCACAGTTTTTATTTGAAGCTGTCTTTCTCTCCTTAATAGGTGGAATAATAGGTTTACTATTTGTCTACCTACTCACA
>JAYVZC010000285.1:0-8543 GCA_043783695.1 Bacteroidota bacterium | reverse complement strand
GCCATTTTATCTCCTACTTTCAACTTACGTTTTTTAGCAATGTAAACTTTTGCAAGTTGTACAATACCAGCAGGTAGCTCATCACCAATAGTAACAGCGAACTTTTTACGTTTAAATGCACCAAGTAAATCGTTAAACTTAATGTTATAGTTATGAAGCAACGTTTTAATTCTGTCGTTCACATCTTTGTCTGTCGTCCATTTACTTGCATTCACTGTTGAGAAATCAATTTTCTCTAAACTCTTTTGAGTGAATTTCACACCTTTGGCAACTACTTCTTCTTTCAAAATATTGATAACACCTTGAGAAGTTTTTCCGTTTACTAATGTGAAAAGTTTTTCAATAAGTCTTGCTTTTAAAGCAATGATATCTGTGCTGTGGTCTTTATCGATTTTATCAAGCAAAGGTTTTTCTTCTGCTTTCGATTTTTTATCTTTAATTGCTCTAGAGAACAATTTTTTATCGATAACAACACCACGCAATGATGGAGGTGCTTTTAATGAAGCATCTTTCACATCACCGGCTTTGTCACCAAAGATAGCACGTAAAAGTTTTTCTTCCGGTGATGGATCTGTTTCTCCTTTTGGAGTAATTTTTCCGATTAAAATATCACCTTCTTTTACTTCAGCACCAACGCGAATTAATCCGTTTTCATCTAAGTCTTTTGTAGCTTCTTCAGAAACGTTAGGAATATCAGAAGTTAATTCTTCTAATCCACGTTTTGTATCACGCACTTCTAAAGCATACTCATCGATGTGAACAGATGTAAAGATATCTTCACGAGCAACACGCTCAGAGATAACAATTGCATCCTCAAAGTTGTAGCCTTTCCAAGGCATGAAAGCTACTTTCATGTTACGACCAAGAGCTAATTCACCATTTTGAGTTGCATAGCCATCACACAATACTTGACCCTTAGAAACTTTTTCGCCTTTTTTAACAATAGGTTTTAAGTTGATACAAGTACTTTGGTTGGTTTTACGGAATTTAGTTAATTGGTAACGTTTCAAATCATCATCAAAGCTGATTAAACGGTCATCATCGGTACGATTATATCGAATAACAATTTCATTTGCATCCACATATTCAACAACACCTTCGCCTTCAGCATTTACCAATACACGTGAATCGCGTGCTACAAGTGGCTCAAGACCAGTTCCAACAATTGGTGCTTCAGGGCGTAACAATGGTACAGCCTGACGTTGCATGTTAGAACCCATCAATGCACGATTGGCATCATCATGCTCCAAAAAAGGAATTAATGATGCTGCTATAGAAGCAATTTGATTAGGAGCAACGTCCATCAAATTTATTTTTTCAGGCTCAACAACAGGAAAGTCACCCTCGTATCGAGCTTTAATTTTTGCTTCCAAAAATTTCCCTTTTGAATCAACGGGCGAGTTTGCTTGTGCAATAATTTTTTGTCCTTCTTCTTCTGCACTCAAATAAGTAACAGATTTTTCCAAATCCACTCTACCTTTTGTAACCGTCATGTATGGAGTTTCGATAAATCCTAATTTGTTTATTTTTGCAAATACACAAAGTGAAGAAATCAAACCAATGTTTGGACCTTCAGGAGTTTCAATAGTACACAAACGACCGTAGTGCGTGTAGTGAACGTCACGAACCTCGAAACCAGCACGCTCACGGGATAAACCTCCTGGCCCTAGTGCCGAAAGTCTACGCTTGTGCGTGATTTCTGCAAGAGGATTGGTTTGATCCATAAATTGAGATAACTGATTTGTTCCGAAGAACGAGTTGATAACAGATGACAATGTTTTAGCATTAATCAAATCTGTTGGAGTAAACACTTCGTTATCACGTACGTTCATACGTTCACGAATTGTACGAGCCATACGAGCCAAACCAACTCCAAACTGAGAATACAATTGTTCGCCAACTGTACGAACACGTCTGTTACTTAAGTGGTCAATATCATCCACATCTGTTTTCGAGTTGATTAATTCAATCAAATACTTGATGATACAAATGATATCTTCTTTTGTTAATGTTTTAGTAGTAAATGGCGTATTCAAATTCAACTTTTTGTTGATTCTGTAACGACCCACTTCACCTAAATCATAACGCTTATCGGAAAAAAATAATTTATCAATGATTCCACGAGCTGTTTCTTCATCAGGTGGTTCAGCATTACGTAATTGTCGATAGATGTGCTCCACAGCCTCTTTTTCGGAGTTAGAAGTATCTTTTTGTAGTGTATTGTAGATAATTGCGTAATCTCCTGCATTCACATCTAATTTGTGAAGAATAACAGATTTAACATTTGCATCCACAATCATATCGATGTGATTGTTGTCTAAGATTGTTTCGCGATCAATAATAACCTCATTACGTTCGATAGAAACAACCTCTCCGGTATCTTCATCAACAAAATCTTCAATCCATGTTTTTAAAACACGTGCAGCCAATTTACGGCCGATAGAAGATTTTAATGCTGCTTTACTAACTTTTACCTCATCAGCAAGTCCAAATATTTCGAGGATTTGTTTATCGCTTTCAAATCCGATAGCTCTCAATAATGTTGTTACAGGTAATTTTTTCTTACGATCAATATAAGCATACATCACGTTATTAATATCGGTAGAAAACTCTATCCAAGAACCTTTAAAAGGAATAACTCTTGCAGAATAAAGTTTAGTGCCATTTGCGTGACGGCTTTGACCGAAGAACACACCCGGTGAGCGGTGTAACTGAGATACGATAACGCGTTCTGCTCCATTGATAACAAAAGTACCTTTGGGAGTCATGTACGGAATAGTACCTAAGTATACATCCTGCACGATAGTTTCGAAATCTTCGTGTTCAGGATCTGTACAATACAAACGTAATTTCGCTTTAAGCGGAACGCTGTATGTTAAACCACGCTCAATACACTCTTCCAGAGAGTAACGTGGCGGATCAATAAAATAATCTAAGAATTCAAGCACGAAATTATTTCGTGCATCGGATATTGGAAAGTTTTCTGCGAAAACTTTAAATAATCCTTCATTTTGTCGATTTTCAGAAGTTGTTTCCAACTGAAAAAAGTCTTGAAACGATTTAAGTTGAATATCTAAAAAGTCGGGATAATCAATTTGACTTTTAATAGATGCAAAACTTATTCTCTGCGGTTTTTTAGTTTGAGCCAAGGTGCTTAAGTATTATGTTCGCTTTACAATTAATAATTGTTGAGCAAACGAGGTTAATAAGAAAAAACGATTATAATCACCATTAAAGTCAATTGCCTCATTGTTCCAAACGAATTGGAGCAATGAGGATTTATGACTATAAATTGTGTATTAGAAACAGCTTATTTAACTTCAACTTTAGCTCCTGCCTCTTCTAATTGTTTTTTAATTGATTCTGCTTCTTCTTTAGAAACACCTTCTTTAAGTGGTTTTGGTGCACCATCAACAAGGTCTTTAGATTCTTTCAAACCTAATCCTGTCAAATCTTTTACGATTTTAACAACTCCCAATTTAGCTGCGCCAGCTTCAAGCAAGATAACATCAAAAGATGTTTTAACTGCTGCTTCTGCTCCGGCTCCACCACCTGCTGCTACAACTATTGCTGCTGCAGCTGGTTCGATTCCGTACTCATCCTTAAGGATTGTTGATAATTCTTGCACTTCTTTAACAGTTAAACCTACTAACTGTTCAGCAATTGCTTTTACGTCTGCCATTGTTATTGATTTTTAAATTTAATTACTAGTTTAATTGTTGATTTAGAGATTTAGTGAATTGAAGATTTAGTTACTTAGTCAGTTGCTGAATTTTATTCTCGAACTGCGTTTTCTCTATTTCTCTAATTTTCTGTTTCTCCATTAGTTTTGTTTTCTTTAATTGTTGCTGATTAAGCTGCATCTTTTTTCTCTGCATTTGCTTGCAAAGCACCGATAACTCGCTTAATAGGAGATTGAAGCAATCCAATTACTTCACCAATAAGTTCATTCTTACTCTTAATGTTCGCAAGAGTATCAAGTTCCTTATCACCAATGTAAATGTTCTCTTCAACAAACGCACCTTTCAAGATAGGCTTGTCGTTTTTTGCTCTAAATTCCTTAATTAACTTAGCAGGAGCATTTCCTACTTCAGTAAACATAACAGCTGTTGCCCCTTTTAATACAGGAATTAATCCTGTAAGGCGACTGTCCGCAGCTTGCTCCAATGCTTTTTTAAGCAAAGAATTTTTTACTACAGTTACTGAAACATTTTTCTGGAAGCAAGATCTTCTGAATTGGTTAATCTTTTCCACAGTTAAAGAAGAACAATCTGCCAAGTAGATTTTTGTATTTGCATTTAATTGCACTACCAGCTTTTCGATGATCTTTGTTTTATCTTCTCTTTTCATTATGTATTTAATTTTTCACCTTATTCTCCCTCTCTTTTAGGAGAGGGCTGGGGTGAGGTTTAGTTTTTATCCGCTTAGTGGAAGCCAAGGCAGATGGTAATTTTGTTTAAAATTATTGCCCTAAGAATTTGCTGTCAATTTCGATACTTGGACTCATTGTTGAGCTCAAATAAATACTTCTAACATACTGTCCTTTTGCTGATGAAGGCTTTAATTTCATTATTGTTTGTAACAATTCATTTGCGTTATCCGCAATTTTGCTGCTATCAAAAGATGCCTTAGCAACAAGGGCCTGAACAATCCCTGCTTTATCTACTTTAAAATCTATTTTACCATTTTTAGCCTCAGTAACCGCTTTACCAATTTCCATTGTTACGGTTCCTGTTTTTGGATTAGGCATTAATCCACGCGGTCCTAGTACGCGACCCAAAGCACCTACTTTACCCATAACTGAAGGCATAGTAATGATCACGTCAACATCTGTCCAACCACCTTTAATTTTTTCGATGAATTCATCTAAACCAACAAAATCAGCACCAGCCGCTTTAGCTTCTGCTTCTTTATCAGGAGTAACAATTGCAAGTACTCGCATTGTTTTACCTGAACCATGAGGCAAAGAAACGGATCCGCGAACCATTTGATTTGCTTTACGAGGATCAACGCCTAAACGAACGCTGATATCGATAGAAGCATCGAATTTTGTTGTTGTGATTTCTTTAACGAGTTTAGCAGCATCTGCTAAAGAATACGCCTTAGTTGAGTCGTATTTAGATAGCGCTAACTTTCTGTTTTTTGAAATTTTTGTCATTTTATTAAAATTATGATGTGCAAGCGTCTTACTTTATTCGGACTCCATCAGTTTATTATTATCCTCAAATTATTCCTTTCCGCCAATGGCGGAAGGCTAGGAGGGGTATTACGACTTCTTAAGTGGAGAAACACCAGTGATGGTCATTCCCAAACTACGTGCTGTTCCAGCTACCATACTCATTGCTGATTCAATTGTAAAACAATTTAAATCGGGCATTTTGCCTTCAGCAACTGTGCGAATCTGATCCCAAGAAACGTTACCAACTTTTAATCGGTTTGATTCTTTTGAGCCTGCTTTGATTTTTGTGATTTCCAGTAATGAAACTGCAACTGGTGGATGTTTTAAAATGAATTCAAATGATTTATCATTATAAACAGTGATGATAACCGGAGTTACTTTTCCTGTTCTGTCTTGAGTTCTAGCATTGAATTGCTTACAGAACTCCATAATGTTCACACCTTTTGCACCTAATGCTGGTCCGATTGGAGGTGAAGGATTTGCAGCTCCACCTTTTATTTGCAACTTGATCATTGCACTTACTTCTTTTGCCATTTTTCTTTTTTAGTTTTTAGTTTAAAACTTTAAAGTTTTGCCAAATGCTTAAACTTTTATTTCTGCTTTAAACGGTATTGTTTATTTGTTCTAATTTTTGATTGTCCTATTCAAACTGTCACGGACCGGTGGAAGCCAGGCTTTTTTTGAATACTCAAATCAATTCTTTATTAATTTTCTTTTTCCACTTCTAGGTAACCTAATTCTAATGGAGTTTTTCTTCCAAAAATTTTTACCATTACTTCTAATTTCTTTTTCTCTTCAATAACACGTTCAATAGTTCCTGTGAAACCGTTGAATGGCCCATTGACAACTTTTACCGTTTCACCAACAATAAAAGGAATACTGATTTGTGCATCTGTTTCAGCTAAATCATCAACCGTTCCTAAGATACGATTCACTTCAGCTAAACGCATTGGAACTGGAGCACCACCTTTGGTTTCACCTAAAAATCCAATAACACCAGTAATTTGTTTAATAACGTGAGTAACTTCACCCACTAATGCCGCTTCAACTAAAATATATCCACCATAAAAAGGGCGCTCTTTACTTACCTTTTTTCCATTACGGATTTGGTAAATTTTTTCGGTAGGAATTAAAATTTGAGATACAAAATTGCTTAATCCCAAACGATTAATTTCCACTTCAATGTATTGCTTTACCTTTTTTTCCTGACCACTGATAGCTCTTACCACATACCATTTTTTTACAGTGTCGGTTTTTGTTTGCTCGCTCATTTTTTTAAACTATTATTTATTAAAATAAATGGTAAATAGCTTCCATCCCTTTTTCGAAAGTAAGATCCATAAACAAAACAATTATTGCAATAATAATGGAAGCGATAGCAACAACAATAGCACTGCTTTGTAATTCGCTCCATGATGGCCAACTTACTTTATGAAAAAGTTCATTTGCTGTTTCATCGATATATGTTTTGAATTTGCTCATATTTTTTTTGTTTAAAGTTTGAAAGTTTAAAGTTGTAGGCTTAACCCTTTTGACTTTTAACTTTTTAACCTTTTGACTTAATTCTTATGCACAGGTGGAGAGATTCGAACTCCCATCAAAGGTTTTGGAGACCCGTATGCTACCCTTGCACCACACCTGTAAATCCTCCAAACTGTGTTATTCAAATGTCAAAAACACCGCTTTTAACATCCCCCTTTATTAGTAGAAAACAGCACCCCGATATTTCGGGGCACTGTCTGTTACTAATATTGTATTATTTATTACTTAATGATTTCAGTTACCTGACCAGCTCCAACTGTTCTACCACCCTCACGGATAGCGAAACGAAGACCTTGTGTCATTGCAACAGGAACAATTAATTTAACAGTAATAGTTACGTTATCACCAGGCATAACCATGTCGCGTCCTGCTGGTAATTCAATTTCTCCAGTTACGTCAGTTGTACGCAAGTAGAATTGAGGACGGTATTTATTGTGGAATGGAGTGTGACGTCCACCTTCTTCTTTTTTCAAAACATAAATCTCAGCTTTGAATTCAGTATGAGGAGTAATCGTACCAGGACGAACAACAACCATACCTCTACGTATATCTTTTTTATCGATACCACGAAGCAATAAACCAACGTTATCACCTGCTTCACCACGGTCAAGAATTTTTCTGAACATCTCAACACCAGTGATAGTAGATTTTAATTTTGTATCTTGCATACCGATGATTTCAACTTCGTCTCCTGAGTTGATAACACCTGTTTCAATTTTACCAGTAGCAACAGTACCACGACCGGTGATCGTAAATACGTCCTCAACAGGCATCAAGAAAGGTTTATCAGTTTCACGCAAAGGGATTGGAATATAAGCATCAACAGCATCCATCAACTCCATAATTTTCGGCATCCATTTAGCATCTTTGTTCAAACCACCTAAAGCAGAACCTTGGATGATAGGAGTAGTGTCTCCATCAAATTGATAGAAAGTCAACAACTCACGAATTTCCATTTCAACAAGTTCTAATAACTCAGGATCATCAACCATATCCACTTTGTTCATGAAAACAACAATTTTAGGAACACCAACCTGGCGAGCTAAAAGGATGTGTTCACGAGTTTGTGGCATAGGGCCATCTGTAGCAGCAACAACTAAAATTGCCCCGTCCATTTGAGCAGCACCTGTAACCATGTTCTTCACATAATCAGCGTGACCTGGACAGTCAACGTGAGCATAGTGACGAAGAGCTGTGGAATACTCAACGTGAGAAGTATTGATTGTGATACCACGTTCTTTTTCTTCTGGAGCGTTATCAATAGAAGAGAAGTCTCTTACTTCTGATAAACCTTTTTCAGCCAATACAACAGTGATTGCTGCGGTTAAGGTAGTTTTACCGTGGTCAACGTGACCGATTGTTCCGATGTTTACGTGTGGTTTGGAACGGTCGAATTTTTCTTTAGCCATTGCTAGTTATTATTTAATTGTTATTTTATATTTATTTACTTGTTCAAAAATTCTTTCAAAAATCAGAGCTGTTGAGCAGGATTGAACTGCCGACCTCTTCCTTACCAAGGAAGTGCTCTACCACTGAGCTACAACAGCTGATTTAGTGGCATTTATTCTACAGCTTCTTTTTATCCTAAATCACACTAATTTGTGATTTTTTTAAAAGAGAGGATTTTAGAAAATTCTAAAATCCTACCCTTCTAGAGCGAAAGACCGGGCTCGAACCGGCCACCCTCAGCTTGGAAGGCTGACGCTCTACCAAATGAGCTACTTTCGCGGATTAAAAACTTTTATTTAAAGAACTAAAAAATCCGAAACTTGAAATACTAACACAAACCAAATTGAGTTAATTCGCGGATTAAAAACTTTTA
>JAYVZC010000284.1:0-8565 GCA_043783695.1 Bacteroidota bacterium | reverse complement strand
TGTTAATCGCAACATCCGCTTATGGATGTTCGGATACTGCTTACTCAGAAGTAACAACAACGGCAGATGTAGTTTTCCCAAATGTATTTACACCAAGCTTGGACGGACCAAATGGAGGATCATACGATATAGCCTCATTAACCAATGATGTTTTTTTCCCTTATACTTCAGGAGTTACAGATTTTAAATTTGAGATATTTAATCGTTGGGGAGAATTAATTTTTGTATCTAACGATATCAACATAGGATGGGATGGTTATTACAAAGGACAATTATGTCAGCAGGATGTTTATGTTTGGAAAGCATACATTAAATTAAACAATGGAAAAACGTTTAAGAAAAGTGGTGATGTTACGCTTCTTCGTTAAAAATAAGACAGTACTGTCTCTTTTGTTTTGCTTGGTCTTAAAGACTTCAGCAGCGCAACTTAGTGTGAGAGAAAGTAAAAAATTATTTTTCAAAGCAGACAAAGCTTTTGAATTTGGTAATTATTTGGAAGCTCTGAATATGTACAACACCCTTTATCCAAATGATAGTACAAATTTCGAATTAAATTATAAAATTGGAGTTTGCTCATTTGAAATAAAAAAATACAGGAAATCAGCATTAAAGTATTTTGAAAAAACCTCCATTACCGATTTTCCTGAAGCAAATTATTACCTCGGAAGACTCTATCATTTGCAACGCAATTATGAAAAGGCTATTACTTATTATTCGAAATATAAAAATGTTAAAGGAGAGGTGGAACATTCAAGAAAAGAAATTAATGATCTTATTGCCAAGTGCAATACCGCTAAATTGATGGAGTTAAAAGAAGACCATACACTTCAAATCAAAAACCTTGGAGATACTATAAACACAGAATATCCAGAGTATGCTCCCTTGGTACCGGCACAGGAAAATTTTATGTTTTTTACATCCAGAAGAAAAAATGAAATTCACATTGAAAAAGATGCCGTAGGTGATTATTTTGAAGATATTTATTTTTCTGAAAGAAAAGATAAAAAATGGCTTCAACCAAAAATGTTGGACACGGCCATAAATACTTCTGTTCATGATGCCGGAACTGGGTTGTCTGCTGATGGTGAAAAACTTTTGTTATTTCGGACAAGCAAAGATTTAAAAAGCGGTGATATATATGAAAGCAATTTTATCAATCAAAATTGGACACCCCCTACAATACTTGGTACAATCGTAAATGATCCGGAATACCTTGAAACTAGTGCATGTTATTCTCCTGATGGGAACACCATATTCTTTTCAAGTAATCGTCCTGGTGGATTTGGCGGGAAAGACCTTTACTCCGTAAAAAAATTGCCCAATGGCAATTGGGGAACTCCGTTTAATCTTGGTGCTTCAATAAATACTGAATACAATGAAGACGCACCATTTGTTCATCCAGTTGGAAACATATTATTTTTCAGTTCCGAAGGGCATGAAAATATGGGCGGTTATGATATTTTCAAATCTTCGTTTGATGAAACAAGTAAATTCGATCCACCTGAAAATCTTGGTTGTCCGGTAAATACAGTTGATGATGACATATTTTTTGTTTTAAATACCGATGCCTCTATTGGATATCTTTCTTCAGAAAGAGAAGGAGGATTTGGTTCACAGGATATATACAGCGTATATTTTCCTATTAATAATATTCCTTTGAATGCATATACTATTCATGTTTTTGATGAGTCCGGAAAAATCATAAACAATGTGGGTATACTCCTTACCGATATGACAAAAAAAACTATTTATGGAGTGTATAAGTCAAACCAAAATACAGGAAAAATTCTTGTAATATCTCCTCCGGAAGTTTCGTATCTCATTACAATACAAGCGGAAGGTTACGAACCTTTTATTAGCAACACAACATTCGGTACAAATAACGAACTAGTATTTAAATTAAGAAAAATACAGTAATGAAAATAATTACAAAAATAAAATTGTTGTTACTTCTGCTTTTTACCTCTACTAGCATTACTGCACAAGATATGCATTTCACGCAATTTTATTCATCCCCGCTCTATTTAAATCCGGCCTTTGCAGGTGCAAATGTTTGTTCGCGCGTATCGTTCACTTATAGAAATCAATGGCCAGGAATTTCAAAAACGTATCGTTCCTATTTATTCTCTGTAGATCATTATTTTACAGATAAAAATATTGGTCTGGGAATTTTGTTTGCAAGCGATGTAGCTGGTACAGGTAACTTAAAGACAACACTCATCAACCCAGAAATAGCTTACGAGGCAAAATTATCTAAAAGGCTTTTTATTCGATTTGGGGCACAACCAGGAATAACAATACATAGCATTGATTTTAATAATTTATTGTTTGGAGATCAAATTGCTCGTGGAGGCGCTGTTCCTACGGTTGAAACACCAACTCTTACAAGAACTTTTTTTGATGCCGGTGCCGGAGTTATCCTTTATACCAGAAAATATTGGGCTGGGTTTTCTGCATACCATTTAAATAGACCAAATCAATCATTATTCGAAAGTTCAGATGCAAGGCTTCCAATGAAATTTGGTTTCCATGGAGGTGCTAAATATTTAGTTAATACAGAAGAGAAGGAAGAACCAAAACGCAGATACGTTTCTCCTGCAATAAACTACAGACATCAAAATAAATTTGATCAGCTCGATATGGGATTTTATTTAAGTCAGAATGTTTTGACCATAGGTTTTTGGTATCGAGGAATTCCTCTTATTAAATCATACGCTCCAGGTTATGCTAACAATGATGCTCTTTCAATAATTATAGGGGTTAGAAACGAACGATTTAATTTTGGCTATAGTTATGACCTAACTATTTCAAGGTTGGCAAGTTTATCTCAAGGAGCACATGAGATAACAATATCCTATCAACTTTGTAAGCCAAAAAAGAAAAAGAAAACCCGCCTTCTTCTCCCTTGCCCTAAATTTTAGTGATAATATTTATTGAATATTCGTAATTATATTCAATAAATAAAAATACATTAATTTTTAATTTGAATGAAAGAGGTAATGGAAGTTAAAATGTGTTTGCTCAAGATTTAAGCATGACATTTATTCATATACAGATACTCCCTCCAACACTTCAAACACTTTCACCATAGCCAATGTATCCATTTTACAATATTCTAAAAGCTGTTCGCGAGTTTCCCATATTCTAAACATGTCGGTTTCTTTATTCAACTTTTCGTACGCAATCATAGCAACGCTGCCGCTGCCAATTTTCAAATTGGAATAACTTAGTTCGGGAACTAGTGCCGGAAGTAGGTTTTTTATTGAGAAAGAATTTTTCATTGCCGGATGATAATAGCTTCTTTCCTGAAAAGGCTGAACCAAGTCTATCATTCGGCTTAAGCGTGAATCAATTGCAGAAGCGTATTCGGGAAAATCTTTTTTTAATCCGTTCAATACATTTCGTTCCATCAAAATATCGTAAACCAATATTGTTCCTTCTAATTCGGTATCCTTTAAAAGTCTTTCTAAAAAAGCTTTTCGAGGATCGTTGTGCTGCTCCGCTAAAAATTCAAAATGTTCTAATTGTGAATCTTTCTCTTTTTTATAATGCAATGAATATTGAAAAGGAATATGTTGATAAGGCTTTGTATGCTCATACATGGGAACTGCGGGCATAAACGTTTCAAAATCCATAAAGAAAATGGGATACTTTATTTTTTGTAAAAATTTAGCAATCGCTTCTTTATCAACAATTGCTTCCTTTTTTTTGATGGCTTGAATGTGAATATTCACATTTTTATCGAGCTCATTTTGTTCCGGTATTTGGTCTATTGTCTTGTAACCCTTATTGTACATATCAAACAGCTCCGATTTTTTAATCCCGGTAATTTCAAAAATAGAATTAGCAGGAACATGTTTCCAGCAATTACCCATAAAATCACAATTATATGGACTAAAGCAATGCTCACCAATTTTTACATCGGGTTCAACGGCCTTATTTACAACTTCTTTAGAAAGATTAATATTTTCCTCTACTAATGCTTGTTTGTTAAGTGCTTCTTTCAAAACTGATTTAATACTGAATAATCCATTCAGATCTACGGCACCTTTTCTTACGTATTGATTATTAATAATGATAAGAGAAATATCCGCCAAAGGTATGCCGGAGTTAGTAATCACCCAATATTGCAAAGAAGCATCAAGAAGATAAGTTGGAGAAATTTTAGTGGAACTTTTTACTTCGTAAGCATACCATTGGTTATTTTTTTTTACCAAAATATCTAAAATAGCTAATACTTGATTGTGTTGAAAAGCCGCTTCGTAAATCACTTCCACTCCATTTTCAATAAGTCTTTGAGTATTTTCAACAGCTGCAATATTATTGGAACGTTTTTCCGGGGTAGCATCAACGCCACCCGGAAAAAGCTTTTGAGCCAATACTCCAATATTATTTCCTCTATTAAAAATGGCTTGTTGTTCCGAAGAAAGAGGATCTCTTTTTTGAATAAAATATTTATAGAGGTACAACGATTTTGAACATTGCAATCCCCGTAAAAAAGTTGATTTACTTAAAATATGTTTTTCCACTCTATTTTTTCTAAAGTATTACAAAACTGAATCTACACAAGATAGTAGAATAAATACAGTGCAAATACGTTCATAAAAGTATCAAATATGTTTAATCAGGTGCTTAAAATCTTTTTTAATTAATTGAAAGCCTGTTATGAATATATTTTATTATTTATATAGAGACCGAAAGCTAATTTGTGTCGGCAAATGAGATTTTTATTTACAATTTATATGGTTACATTTGTTTCCCAAATATCATTATTTTGAGCATGATTAAAATTCATCAACACCTTCTTTTTTTTACACTTGTATTTCTCATATTTGTTAGTAATAGTTCCTTTGCCCAACCATTAGCGGCTAATGCGGGAAGCGATAAAATTGTTTGTCCTGCCACAAATGTTGTAATAGGAGGAACCCCTGCAGCATCCGGTGGAAAGTCGCCATATACTTATTCATGGAGTCCGCCTAATTTTTTGAGTAGCACTAGTTCTCCCAATCCAATCTGTACTCCTACCGGGTATGTATCTTATACATTAACAGTTACGGATGATACGGGAGCAGTTACTTCGGATGTTGTTGTTGTTTCTATGTATTATGTTGATAATGTTGATGCAGGAAATGACACCAGCATCTGTGAAAACAGTTACGCACTTTTAGGTAGCGATTTAAATATTTCCGGAGCGGGGGTTACGTATTCTTGGTTGCCCACAATCTATCTTAATAATAATACACTACCTCGGCCTACCTCTACTCCATTGTCTACAATTACCTACACACTAATAGCTAACAGTGCAAGTTGTCCGCCTAAAATCGATTACGTTACTGTAACTATTATTCCTACACCAGCAATTAACGCAGGATCGGATGTTACTATTCAGCAAGGAGAAGTAACAACACTTAATGCAACCGGTGGATTTTACTATGCTTGGTCACCGCAACCTATTGTATACCCTTATACAGCAAACCCTGATGTTGAACCAATTGTTACAACTACCTATTATCTTTATGGTACAGATATTTCTAACAAATGTCCTAGCTACGATTCTGTTGTTGTAACTGTTATTCCCAATGATGAATTAGTTTTTTACAATACATTTACTCCCAATAATGACGGGAATAATGATACTTGGTATATTGGAAATATCTATAAATATCCAAACAACAAATTAGAGATATACAATAGAAATGGGAAATTGGTTTACAAAACAAGTGCATATCTCAATACATGGGACGGAAAAGCTTTTGGTGAAGAGTTACCAAGAGGAACTTATTTTTATGTGATGGATTTGGGTGATGGAAAAGGAACAAAACACGGAACAGTAACGATTATTGATTAGCATTTTGAAAAACCTATACATATATATTATTATTTGTTGCACTATAAGCAGTTTCTCAATTGCACAACAACTACCTTATTATACTCAAAACAAAAGTAATGCATTTATGATTAACCCTGGAGTTACAGGGACAAAGCGATTGTTAGATGCGCGATTAAATTATAGAAACCAATGGGTTGGATATGATGGTGCACCAAAAACAATAAGTTTAGGATTACATAGTAGATTCCTAAAAGGAAAAATGGGAGCAGGATTATATTTGATGCAAGATAAAATTGGACCTTCAAAACAAACAAATATAGGAGCAAGTTATGCTTATCACATCCGATTTCCCGACAGTGAATTATCGGCCGGAATCGCAGGTAATTTTGCAAAATATAGTTTAATAGGAACAAAAATGACTTTGCATAATAATCAAGATCCATCCATAAATCAAACACTTACAGATGCAACTTGGACAGCAGATGCCAGTGCCGGAATATATTTGTACAACGATAGATTTCACGTTGGCGCAAGTGGACAACATGTGATACAATCAACAGCTGAATTTTACAAAGCGGATACTACAAAAAAAGGGAAAATAAAATATGTCACACAGGTTAACTTTACTTTAGGATATAATTTTTCGCAAAACCCTAATTATGTATGGGAAAGCACACTATATGGACAATATGTAAAAGGCGCACCAATGATGTTGGATTATACATTACGAGTACATTTTTTCGAACAAGCCTTTGTAGGTGTTTCTATACGCTTACACGATGCAATTGGAATTCATGTTGGATATACTTTTTTCGGAAATTATCAAGTTAGTTACACCTACGATATACAAATTGGCGGATTAAAAAAATACAACAGTGGATCCCATGAAATTATGCTTTCTATTAGTCACGATATTTTTAAAACAAGAAAAGGAAGAGACAATAGTAAATTTCTGAATCAGAGATATGGTTATTTGTTTTAGCAACCAACCAAATTCCATTAAATGAAATTAATTTAATTTTTCATACAACATTTAACACTTCGACTACGCTCAGTGTGACGTCCTATTCATGCCACTTCGAGCGGAGTCGAGAAGTAGACTTCGATATTTTGACCCTCCGCTTGACGGGTGAATTGTTTGTTTATTCAATTAACTATCGAGAGGATTCCGCTACAATCACTATAACGACTCAACCGTCAGGCTGAGCGTAGTCGAAGACTTTAATTTTCGAAGGCGATTAGTTCATTGGCAAGCCCTACTCTATAATTTTATATTTCTCATACGCTTCCGTTCGATAACAGGAATTAAAATGCCACCATTCAGTAGTAATGCCCATAAAACCAGCGGACACCATTACATCACGCAACAATTCCCGGTTAAGCAATTGAATGTGTGTTAACTTTCCTTCTTCCAACATTCTTTCTTCTTCACGCGGGTATGCCAATTCACCAAAATAATCATGGGTAGTTCCCATGTCTAACTCTATTCCGTGTTCATCAATAATACTTACATCTACTGCTGCACCAAAATTATGCAAGGATCCACTATTGGGATTGGAAACGTATTTTGATCTTTCGTGATAAGGAACATCAATGGTGTCCCACATTTTACGCTGAATACTTCTTGCACGGACAGCATCAAAAACAATTATATTATAAAAAGGAAATTTGGATTTTAAAATTTCTTGTGAGCACTTTAATTTTCCTGCAACATCGGGTTGTAGATAACATTTATTGAAATCACCATACATATCAATCCCTAAAAAATTATTTCTAGTAGAATATTTTAAATCGATGACGATGCTTGAATCAATTTCTGCAACATTAACTAAGCCGGCAGCCATAATTATTTTTTCAGTTTCAGTAACGAATAGTGGCGAAGGAATATAAATAGGTTTTGCAATAGTATCGTTTGTTATAACAGATGCTTCCATTTGAACAGGTAGAACAGCAATTATTTTGCTTTCATTATTCGCTTCTGCAAAATAATCGCAGGCTTCAAATAAGCTTATTACAAGTAGGGAAACGACTAATATAATTATGAGCTTCTTCATTTATGAACACAAAGTTAGTGAATATACTTTTCTTGCTTACTTTTGTGATATATGCAAAACAAATCGTCTAAAATCCTAATGATTCGTCCGATTAAATTCGGCTTCAATCTGCAAACTGCCGAAAGCAATTTCTTTCAACAGAATTTAAATTTTGACACTGCTGAAAGTATTCAATCAAAAGCTTTAGCAGAGTTTGATGCATTTTCACGTTTATTAATTTCAAAAAATATTGAGCTTACTATTTTTGATGATACACTCGAACCTCATACACCTGATTCTATTTTTCCGAACAACTGGATTTCGTTTCATGAAAACAATGAATTGGTATTGTATCCAATGCTTGCGGAAAATAGAAGATTAGAAAGACGAGATGATATAATTTCTGAATTCAAAAAAAATAATACCATTGTAATTGATCTGACAAAATTTGAAAGCAAAAATTTATTTCTGGAAGGAACAGGAAGTATTGTTTTTGATTATGAATATAAAGTTGCCTATGCAAATAGCTCTCCTCGTACAGATAAAATGTTATTTGAACAATTGTGTAAACAGCTGGGATTTGAAAGTATTATGTTTAAAGCTGTTGATTCAAATGGGAATGGCATTTATCATACCAACGTATTAATGTGTGTTAGCAATGGTTTTGCAATATTATGTAAAGACTGCATTCCAGATAAAGAT
>JAYVZC010000283.1:0-8602 GCA_043783695.1 Bacteroidota bacterium | reverse complement strand
TGACAGCAATTTATAAAACGTTTAAAATATATTTCCAAGACAATAAAAAAATATTATTTTTTATTGTGTTTTTATTGCCTAGCGTTCTGTTTTGGACTTCCGGTGTTTTAAAAGAAGGGTTACTATTCCTCGGTATGGGATTGTTACTGTATTCAACAAATTTAGGCTTAGAAATAAAATACACTTTTGGGAAATTTTTTTTAATTGTTTTTTCTATCACTATTTTATTATTTGTAAAATTTTATATTTTGGTTGCATTAATTCCAGGATTACTTGCAAATTTCTGGATTGCAAATTCCTCAAATCGCTTTGTTTTATTGAAATATATTGTAAGCTTTTTTGTTTTTATATCTTTATTAACACTTGTTTCTTTTCTTAATCCGAAAATCAATGCCTTAAAATTAATTGCAAATAAACAAGAAAAGTCTGAAGCTGTTGCTAAAGGAGGTGCATTTTTGTTAAGCGAAAATTATTTTGTCAGAATTGATTTTGATAAAAAGGACAAAATTTTAATCCCTGTCGATAAGAATACTTTCAGAATTAAATTGAATAGCAGTTATGAAGAATGGAAAATAACAAATTTGAAGGATACAATCCATATTGTTAATTCTATTGACACTTCTCTTTTTAAACTTATGTATAATGTGGCTCCACCCAATAGCTCAATCATACCTTTAAAACTTGAGCCAACATTTAGTAGTATGCTTGACAATGCACCCATGGCTTTTTTTAATACCCTTACAACTCCTTTCCTATTTGAGACTAAGGATTGGTTGATATTATGCGCTTCTATTGAGAACAGTTTTTTTTTAATTTGTATTCTCCTAATGATTTTTTGTTTTAAAATACCTAAAAAAAACAATGCGATCCTCTATTTTTGTTTTACATTTTTTGTTTTGATATTTATATTGGTCGGATTAACTACGCCCATTGTTGGTGCTTTGGTTAGATATAGGGTTCCTGCATTACCCTTTATGATGATCTTTATTTTTATGTTAATTGATAAAAATAAGCTTAAAAAAATTCCGTTTTTTGGAAAACAGTTAATTGATTAAAACTAAATTTATAAGCAGTGCTTTTTAATTCACTTACATTTTTTATTTTTTTACCAATAGTATTTCTATTCTATTGGTTGCTGAACAATAAATATAGGTGGATTGTATTGTTAATTGCTAGCTATTGTTTCTATTCAGGCTGGGGCTTGTGGTATGTGTTATTATTGTTTTCAACAACTATTATCGATTTTTTTATTGCTATAAAAATTCAACAAGCCAAAACAATATCAAAACGAAAATTATTTTTGATTGTTAGTTTAACTTGTAATTTATTAGTTCTAATTGGATTTAAATATTTTACTTTTTTATTTAATTCAGGTGCTTTTATTCTAAGTTATTTCAATAATAATGAAGTTGACTATCTTACCCAAATTATTATTCCCGTTGGTTTATCTTTTTACACTTTTCAATCTATTGCCTATACAATTGATGTATATAGAGGGGTGGTTGTTCCTGAAAAAAATCTGGCACGATTTGCTTTATTTATTTCCTTTTTTCCTCAATTAGTTGCAGGACCAATAGAACGGTTTAATAATTTAATGCCTCAATTAAAAATAAAGACGGGCTTTGTATTAGAAATGTTGTTCCCTGCAATTAGAATAACCATCTGGGGGTTTTTTAAAAAAATGGTCATTGCTGATAGGCTCTCAGTAATTGTGGATCCAATCTTCAGGAATGGTCATGAATATTCCGGCTCCACACTTTTAGTCGCAGGATTTTTATTTGTTGTACAAGTTTATTGTGATTTTTCAGGATATACAGATATAGCTACTGGAATTGCAAAATTGTTTGGTGTTGATCTTAGCTTGAACTGGAGAAGACCATTGTTGTCAAAGTCTTTGATTGAATTTTGGAAAAGAAATCACATAAGCATTACATCTTGGTTTCGTGATTATCTATATATTCCATTAGGTGGGAATAAGGTTGCTTATCATCGTTGGTTATTTAATATTTTTCTTGTTTTTTTAATAAGTGGATTGTGGCATGGTGCCAACTGGACGTTTGTATTGTGGGGAGCTATGCATGGTTTATTATACTGTACAGAATTAATAAGTAAGAAAAAATTTCCAAATCTAAAACTCCGTTTTGGGTTAGGACATGTATATTTATTACTGTTTCATACCTTATCTTTAATTGCTTTTAGGGCACAATCCGCTGCTGATTTATTTGTTATTTATCATAAAATAGTTTCTTCTTTTGACGTAAGATTATTGTCGACAGAAATAATTGGATTAACCGATACATTTTCTTTCTTATTAAACTTCGGATTGATTTTGTTCTTGTTTACAAAAGAACTTCAAGAAGAATTTTCTTTTATTAATTCGAAAACCAAGGTCTATACAAATTACTTTCGCCCTGCTTTTTACATTTTCCTGTTTATTGGAATATTTTTGTTTGGTAATTTTAACAGCAATCAATTTATATATTTTAGATTTTGATTTTGAAAAAAATAATTATATATAGCCTCATAATTGTTATTGCCGGATATGCTGTGCGCGAAGTAATTTATTGCGGACTGAGAGAAAATAAATCTGGAATTTTTGATAAATACACTACCATTTTTGTTAAAAAAAATAATTATGAAACACTTATAATTGGTTCTTCAAGAGCAGAATCCCATTTCAATTGTAGGATAATTGATTCTGTTTTGCACACCAATTCATATAATATAGGAATTCAAGGTGCTTCGCTTCCTTTTTCTTTAGATATATTTGATGCCTATCTCGAAAATAGCAAATTTCCAAAAACAGTTATTTTTAATATTGATCTTCATATTAATGAATGTGATAATGATACTGTTTTTATGTATCCAAGATATTTCCCTTACCTAAATAATAAAAAATTATTTAATGCTTTGAAAAAAAGAGATGAGCGTTTTTTTGAATTTCGTTATTTCCCTTATTATGGTTTAGCGTTTATGGGAGATGATTATTTGTCGGCATCATTGCGTGGTTTTTTTAATAAGCCCGGAAAATATGATTTGGATTATTACAAAGGTTCAACACCTATTCGAGATGTAAAATGGAAATATAAGTCATATTTAGCTTGCGATGAAGCTATTGTGTATAACAAGATTGATAGCATTGCTTCCGTTTGCAAAATGCATAATTCAAACTTAATTTTAGTTTTGTCGCCTATATATTCAAAGGCGTTTGACAAAATTATAAATAGAGTTACTTTGCTCCAAAAACTTAAAGCAAAAGCAAATTTAAATAATATTGCATTGCTCGATTATTCTGCTGATGATATTTGCAATGATTCGACTTTTTTTGCTGATCCTTATCATATGAATGAAAAGGGGTCGAAATTATTTACCGAGAAACTTTCTAAAGAGTTGAAATCTATTTGGAGAAAATAAAGTCGTCTTCGCTCTTTACAATTTCAGAAATGCTGTATTGGGGTTTGTTGTTAAGCGTAAGATACATTCGGCCAATATATTCACCAATAATTCCAAGAGTGATTAAAATTAATCCTCCGAAAAAGATAATCAATACTACAACTGTTGTCCAGCCTTCAATAAAATTTTTTGCAATAAAAAAATCGTAAAAATATTTTATCAATAGAATAAATCCAACGAGTGTGGCAATACATCCTGTTATAGTTGCCAATCTTAAAGGGATAACCGAAAATCCGGTAAAAAGTTTCATAAATACTGAAACTGATTTTGAAAAAGTATATGTGCTCTTACCTCTTAATCTTGCTTGATGTTCAACATCAATTTGACTCAAATTTTGAGTAATCGTTAAAATAATTCCATCTATATAAGGATAAGATCCTGCAAATTTTGCAATTTCTAAAAGTGTTGATTTGTTTATAATCTTAAACGGAGAAAGATAAATACCTTTTGGTTTAGAAACCAGCATTTCCGCTAGTTTCCCGTTCGTATTACTTCCAATATTTTTTACAATAGTTTGTTTTTTCGTAGTAAAATTGGCAAAACAAACATCAAATCCCTTTTTGCATTCGTTGTATAAATGTATAATGTCATCGGGATTGTGTTGTAAATCGTCATCCATGATTATACCATAATTTCCTTTTGCAATTCTAACCCCTGCAAGTAATGCATTGTCTTGTCCACTATTTTTACGCAGATTAATTCCTGTAATAAATTTATGTTGTTTGCTTAATAAAACAATTTTTTTCCAACTATCATCTTTGCTGCAATCGTTCACAAAAACAATTTCATAAGAAACGCTTATAGCTTGTGCAATACGTTTGTGCAGCTCTTCAATAATTGAAGAACTGTTGTATACGGGAATCACAATACTTATTTCTATTTCCTTCATTTTTTAATAACGATAATTAAATCTTTATCAAATTTATCAACGATAGAATATTTAAAATTCAATTTTTTACTCAAAAAATTTAACGTCTCAGTCAATGTTTTTTCTGTAAAACGAAATGCTTGTTTTTTGCCATTCACATTAGCAGAAGCTTTTGCCAATTTACCAATTATTCCTTTATTGTTGGATAGATTAATTACCGGCTCCGAAATAATAATTTGAGGAGCACAAGTCAACATTTTTGTAAATAGGCTTTCCAAATTTTCATGAAAATGATACAAAGAACCGGAAATAATGCAAGTATCTGCTTTTTGAAATTGAGCCATATTTTCTATCTCTGATAAATGAGCATTAAATCCTTTGTTTATAGCCTTTTTCACAAAAAAATCATTTGTATCAATCCCCACCCATCTCAATTTGTTTTTTTTGCAATATTCAGCAATAATAGTATCTCCAAAACATAGTTCAGTAACATTTTTACCCAAAATATGCTTCGTAATTGGCTCAAATCGCTTGTAATAATTGCCTTTGTAAAGCAATGACATAACAAAGCGGTAATACTTGATATTGCTATATATAATACTTGTTTTTGTCAAATTACCGGTTTGTGAATACTTATCCCACAGCTTTTGCTTAGGTTGTACAAATATAATGAACTAATATGCTTATTTGACGCAATATCAGGACTCAAAATTCGTTAGCTAAAGGTTTGGATTTCAGTATAAATTAGTTTAATTTTATAGTCAATATGAATAAGAAATTTTCTACTACTTCAATTGCTTTTGTAAGCTTCATGTCAGTTGTTTGTGCTCAAGCTCCTAAATACAGTAACGAGTTTTTGAACATTGGTGTGGGAGCAAGGGCTTTGGGCATGTCTAATTCCTATGTAACTTCTGTAAACGATGTTACTGCCGGTTATTGGAATCCGGCCGGATTATTAGGCATCAAAAACCAGCATCAAGTGGCTCTGATGCATAGTGAATATTTTGCGGGCATTGCTAAGTATGATTATGGCGCTTTTGCAACTCGATTAGACTCTAACAGCGTTTTAGGTATAAGTTTAGTTCGTTTTGGTGTGGATGATATTCCTAATACCACCGAATTAATTGATGCAAACGGAAATGTTGATTACAATAGAATTACTACATTTTCGGCTGTTGATTATGCTTTTTTAGTTTCTTACGCTAAACAATTAAAAATTCCGGGATTAAGATTGGGTGCTAGCGCAAAAATTATCCGCAGAAAAATAGGTGATTTTTCAGGGGCTTGGGGTTTTGGTTTGGATGCCGGTGCTCAATACGATTATAAAAAATGGAAATTTGCCGCTATGGCTCGGGATGTAACTACTACTTTTAATGCATGGAGTACTAATTTATCACCGGAAACCGAACAAGTTTTTATTGCTACCGGAAATGAAATCCCAGGAAATTCTGTTGAAATCACATTGCCAAAATTATTATTGGGTGGAGCTCGTAAATTCGATTTCACCGATAAAATTTCTTTGCTTGCCGAGTTGGATGTGGATGCAACCTTTGATGGTAAAAGAAACGTGCTTATTAAAAGCAAAGCAATAAGTTTGGATCCTCATTTTGGTATGGAAGCGTCTTACATGAATTTAATTTTCTTACGAGCAGGCATTGGTAATTATCAAACATATACCGATAATCTTGGGAAAAAAATAAAAACAATTCAGCCGAATATTGGAGTTGGTGTTAAAATAAAATCGGTTTATATCGATTATGCTTTAACGGATATTGGCGATAAATCGGTTGCACTTTATTCTAATGTTTTTTCGATAAAAGTTGATATCAATAAAAAAACAAAATGATTAAACGTTTACTTGCACTGTGTTTAATTGTGTTTATCACTCATGAGGTGAAGTCGCAAACGTATGGCAACGAATGGATTAATTATTCCCAAAATTATTACAAAATAAAAATTGCTCAAAATGGTGTTTATCGAATTGATTCTGCAACATTAGCTACTGCCGGTATTCCTTGTGGAGTGGGTGGCATCAATCCCAATAGTTTTCAAATTTTTAATAAAGGTGTTCAGCAATACATTTATATTCAAGGCGAATCCGATAACCAAATAAATTTCGGAGATTTTATTGAATTTTATGCAGAAAAAAATGATGGAAGTTTAGATTCTATTTTGTATGTGAATTCAGGCTTTGTTCCCAATCCATATTATAGTTTAATAAACGATACTGCTGTTTATTTTTTAACGTGGAATTTATCTGTTTCAAATAATCGAATGCAAGTAGAAACGGATAATTCATTTGGATTTTATTCTCCGGATAATTATTTTTTCAAAGATGAAGTGCTGGAATTTCACAATGGATATTATGAAGGAGCAACCAATAATGCGAATGAAACAGATGCTCGTTACACAAAATCAGAGGGCTGGTTTGATGGGAATGTAATTGGTTTGGGTGGAACTCTTTCTTATAATGTGAATACGCCAAATGTTTTTTCAACCGGACCAAGTGCAATTATTAAATCGGTGGTGTTGGGTGCGTCTAAAGATGCTGCATTTGCTTTGGATCACCATTTAACTATTTTATACAATGGTTTGCCTTTTGTAGATACTTCATTTTTTGGATATGAAGCAAATCGTTTTATTTATAGTATTCCTTGTTCAACTTTAACTCCCACTACTACATTTCAAGTTACCAGTGTAAATTCTGGTTTTACTTCTAATCGTACTGCCCTTTCATATATAAATGTGAAATATTCGCATACTTTAAATTTAGAAGGGAAAAATAATTTCCTAATGTATGTTCCCAATACAGCTCAACCAAAATCATTTTTACCGCTAACTAATTTTACTTCATCAGGTAACGTTCACGTTTATGATCTAACAAATGCAAAACGTATTAATGTTGTTACGAGCGGAACAAATGATAGTGTGTTGATTACAAATACCGGAGGAGAAAAAAAATGTTTCATTACTTCTGATGGATATATTACAAACATCACAGCCTTGCAACCTGTTACTCCTTCAGCAAAATTTACCGATTATTCTCTTGTTGCTGTGGACTCAGCATATCTTATTATCACTCATAAATCATTAATGACTGCTGCAATAAATTATAAAAATTACAGAAGTTCCATTTCCGGTGGACTGCATAATGTTGTAATTGCAGATATTGACGAGTTGTATGATCAGTTTGCATTTGGAATTGTAAAAAGTCCATTATCTATTAGAAATTTTTGTCACTATACAATTGACACTTATCCTACCGCCCCTCCTCAAAATTTATTTTTATTGGGGAAGTCAATTCATTTGAGCAATTGCAGACAAGACCCAACGTATTATGCGTTAAATATGGTTCCTTCATTTGGAAACCCATCGAGCGATCATTTACTTACTGCCGGTTATATTGGAACTACTTTAGCTCCCAGTATTCCTACGGGTAGATTGGCGGCAAGAACAACTACGGATGTTGATGACTATTTAAATAAAGTTCAATTATACGAAGGTCAACCGGCTGCGGAATGGATGAAACAAGTATTGCATTTTGGAGGAGGAACGTCCTCTTCTGAACAAGCATTATTTAGGGCATATTTGAACAGTTATAAATCAATTATTGAAGACACTTTATATGGCGGAACTGTAGCAAATTTTTTTAAAACAAGTACTGCGCCTATTTCAATAAATACTTCGGATACTTTAAGATATTACATGGATAATGGAGTTTCGCTCATGACCTTTTTTGGACATGCTTCGGGAAGTAATTTCGATCAAGGTATTGATGATATAAATTCTTTCAATCCATTGCCAGGACATTATCCTTTTATGCTTGCTAATGGTTGTTATTCAGGTGATATTCATTCAACTGAGCTTACCACTTCCGAAATATATGTCATTAACCCTAACAAAAAAGGAATGATTGGTTATTTGGCTTCTGTGGGACGTGGTGTAACATACGCTTTAAACTATTTTTCTACCGAATTTTATAACCAAATAGCGCGCTCAAATTATGGAAATAGTGTTGGAAGTAGTGTAAAAAAAGCTATTACAGCAATTGAGTCTTTAGGATTAGCTGACGATTATGTACGATCAGCTTGTTATGAAATGACATTGCATAGCGATCCTGCATTGAAGTTAAATGCTCAGCCAAAACCAGATTATACAATAAAAAACAGTAATGTGTATTTCGATATGACATCGAGTGTTGATTCGTTTACGGTATTTGTAGTGCGGACAAACATCGGTAGAGCAACAAATGATACCATCATAAATGAATTATTAAGATTA
>JAYVZC010000282.1:0-8603 GCA_043783695.1 Bacteroidota bacterium | reverse complement strand
GGAAATAAAAACATAAATGTCATACTGAGTGGAATCGACTACACTCACCATAAAGAGAGTCGAAGTATAAGAGGATGAAGAAATAGTATGAAGACAATGTATGTTTATATTCTCTCGTGTTCTGATAATTCATATTATGTTGGTGTGACCAATGATTTAGGAATGCGTTTCGAGCAACATGTTCAAGGAATAATTCCATCATGTTACACTTTTAAAAGAAGACCATTGGAGATAGTTTATTATGAATTGTTTGATGGACCAAATACGGCAATTGTTTTTGAGGAAAAGTTGAAAGGCTCGTCTAAGGCAAAGAAAAAGGCATTAATTGAAAGTAAATGGTCTGAGCTTAAAGAATTGTCTGAATGCAAAAATGACTCTCATCATAAAATTCAGCTGAACGCACTTCGACTACCTGCCTGCCGGCAAGCATGGCGCTCAGTGTGATGTTTAATGTTGCGCATTCTATTTTAGACAAAAATTAGTTTTATGACAAGAATATTGATTACTGGAAGTAACGGATTGCTAGGACAAAAATTAGTACTCGCATTATTAAAACGAATCGATGTGCAAATCATCGCTACTTCTTTGGGAGTTAATCGAATGATCAAAAAAGAGGGTTATGTTTATGAGCCGCTCGATATTACAATTAGATCAGAGGTAGAATCGATTTTCAAAAAATACAATCCAGATATAATTATCAACACGGCAGCCATGACCAATGTGGATGCTTGCGAAACAAAACGTGAAGAGTGTTGGGCTTTGAATGTTACTGCTGTTCAAAATATTGTTGATGTTATTTCATCTGTAAAAAGTAATTGTCATCTCATTCATCTTTCTACCGATTTTATTTTTGATGGAGAAAAAGGAACGGAATATGTTGAGACAGATATTCCAAATCCTCAAAGTTATTATGCGCTTTCAAAATTTGAATCAGAAAAAATTTTAGAACAAAGTTCTGTCAATTGGGCAATAGCTCGTACCATTATTGTTTATGGGATAGTTGATAATATGAGTCGCACCAATATCGTTTTGTGGGCAAAAGATGCATTAACAAAAGGACAAAAAATTAATGTGGTAGATGACCAATTTCGTTCACCAACGCTTGCTGAAGATTTAGCTGATGGATGTATTTTGATTGCTGATAAAAATGCAAAAGGAATTTACCATTTATCGGGACCGAAAACATTGAGTATTTTAGAACTGGTTTATGCTGTTGCTGAATTCTGGAAATTAGATAAATCTTTAATTACTCCCTCTAAATCAAATACTCTTAATCAAGCAGCTAAGCGTCCGCCACGCACCGGATTTGATATCAGTAAAGCAAAAAGAGAATTGGGTTATGTTCCACATTCATTTGCAAATGGATTGAAAATATTGGATGCACAATTGAAATTTTAAATTCGAATTCCCATTACCAAAATATCATCAACTTGATTGATATTTTTTTTCCATTCGTTCAAAGCTTTTTCTAAAGCAGCTTCTTGTTCAATTGCAGGTTTAGTGTAAATTGAGAGTAGCAAATCTTTGAACCGTTTTGTCATGAATTTTTTTCCTCCATCTCCACCAAATTGATCTGCAAATCCATCAGTGAAAACATAAACCATGTCATTCTTTTTTAAATCAATGGTGTGACTTTTAAATTCCTGATCATTATCTGTTGTGCCACCAATAGCAGCTTTGGTTGGCGTTATTTCATGAAGTTGATTGTCACGAATGTAATACAATGGTCTGTTGGCACCCGAGTACTCTAACGTTTTATTTTTAAAATCAAAAATACAAAGTGCAATATCCATTCCGTCTCTCGACATAGAATTTTGTTCATTTTGTCGCAAAGCTTTTTTTACTCCTTTATTTACAGAGGATAAAATTGTAGATGTGTGGCTTAATCTTTTTTCTAAAGCAGCATGATTTAATTCATCAATTCCAATTAAACTCATAAATGCCCCAGGAATGCCATGTCCGGTGCAATCTGCCGCAGCCAATAAAAGCTTTCCATTTTCATGTTCCGCAAACCAATAAAAATCTCCACTCACTACATCTTTGGGTTTGTATAATCCAAAAGCTTCTGGTAAATATTTTAAGATAATGGAAGGGTTTGGTAATCGAGCTCTTTGAATTTGTTTGGCATAATTAATACTATCATTAATGTCTTTATTTTGTACTTCTATCTCTTTATATGCTAAGGATAATGAATTATTTGCTCTTTTCTTTTGCAGATTCCCTCTAAATAAAACTACAGAAAATCCTACTACAATCAGTGAAAATAAAACCATAAAAATTTTAAATTTTTTATCTTGTGCCGATTTTTCTTCAGATAAAGATTTTTCTTTTTCCAAAGAGTTAATCACTAACTCTTTTTTCTCAGATTCATACTTTGCTGACATTTCATTTATTTGCCGGCTGTTTTTTTCGTTGTAAGTTGAGTCTTTTAAATTAGTATACATCTGCATATATTTAAATGCATTTGTATAATCCTTTTTTCGAGAATAGGTTTCTGCTAATAATTCATAGACCCCTGTAATAGTTGACTTGTAATCAAATTTACTTGCAATGTCGATTGACTTTTCTGCGTACTCTATCGTTTTGTAATAATTTTCTAATTTAAAATAGCATTCAGCTAATCCAAGATATCCTTCGGCACAATTAAAATAATCTTTAATGTTTTCGAGGTATTTATTTGATGTTTGAAAATTTTCGATTGCAAAATCATACTCTCCCATAGCAACATAAATACCAGCCATATTGCCATATCCGGTTGCCAGCCCCTTTGTACTTTTGTTATCTTCTGACAATTTTATGGTTTGTTTGCTGTATTTCATTGCTTCAGTATAATTGCCCATTATTTTATTAACAATTGCGAGATCGTCATAATTTGCAATTATTTTAGGTTTTAATCCTAGCTGTAAATTTATTTCCAGAGATTTATTATAATATTCAATTGTTTGTTTGTAACGCTCTTGCCCCTGATAAATCCAACCAATGTTCCGATAACATTCTGCCATTCCTTCCTTGTCCTTTAATTCTTCATATACTTTCAATGCTTTGTAGTAATAACTAGAAGAGGTAGCATAATCACCCGAAAACCAATTTAAATCACCAAGATAATTAAGGCATTCTCCGAGTTTATGTTTCTCTACATTCTTTTTTTGTGATAGAGCATAAGCAATATTCGCATTGTCAAAAGCTTTTAATCGATCTTGAGTTTCGTAATGACGCGCTAAGGAAAGTAATAAGGAAATTTTTTCTTCGTTTGTTTGAGCAGTATTAATAAGTGATTGGGTAGAATCCGTTTTCTTTTGAAACAGAATGGAATCCTTAGTTTGTGCAATAGCAAAAGAATGCCCACTAAGGATAATGGTGCAAATGATTATGATTATTCTATATGTGTGTTTTTTAAACAAAAATTTTAAAATTTTATTCCAATAACTAAAATATCATCCACTTGTTCACGTGAGCCTTTCCAGCCTTCAATCGAGTCATTTAAAAATTGTTTTTGTTTTTTCATCGAATCATTTTGGATTTTTAATAATAATTCTTTGAAATTTTTTGTCATTAATTTTTTTCCGCTTTCTCCTCCAAATTGATCTGCATATCCATCTGATGATAAATAAAGGGCATCATTTTTTTGTAAAGTTAAGATATGATTTGTAAATACTCTTTTTTCTTCTTGAATTCCTCCAATTGAAAATTTATTAGCTTTTATTTCTTTTAATTCATTGCCTTTTTGCGAGTTGTTGATTATAAAAAGTGGGCGATGTGCTCCCGCATATTGCAATTCATTATCTGTGATTGTAATAATTGAAATGTCCATTCCATCACGAGTTTCAGAAGTATTTTCCCTCTGCTTTAATGCCGTTCGTACTTCCTCATTTAATCTGTTTAATATTAAATTAGGTTGTGTAATCCCTTCATCAAGTATTATTTTATTCAAAATATTGCTACCAATCATACTCATTAATGCACCGGGAACGCCATGTCCTGTACAATCGGCTGCTGCAATTATTTTTTTATTTCCGTATTCTGTAAACCAATAAAAATCACCACTCACAATGTCTTTTGGTTTAAACAATACAAATGACTCGCTGAAAATGGAAGTCAGTGATGTTTGTTCTGGTAGGATAGCATCTTGAATTCGTTTAGCATAATTGATACTGTCGGTAATGTCTTTGTTTTTTTCTTCAATTAATTTTTTTTGTTCTTCAATTTCTGAAGTGCGGTCTTTTACTTGTACTTCCAGCATTTCGTTTTGTGAGGCCAATATTTTTTGTTTCTCTTTTTCCTGTTCAATGTTTTTTGCGGAAAGTTCTTCTACTTCAATTAATTTTTTAGAAAGATTTTTACTTGTCTTAGAAAAATCACGAGCAAGATAAATAGTCATTGACAGAGGAATACTCAGCGTTACATATATCACAACTATTCCAAAAATAAATCCAGCCAAACCAGTTGAGCTGAAATTTGCGCGAATGTTTAAAAATGATAAAACAAGAAAAACTGCAAAAAATCCAACGGTTGTTATTATTCCGGAGCCAAGTATCCATGCACCATCTAGTCTTTTATATATAGCAGCAATGATAATCCTTAGCGATTCAATTATAAAAATGGAATATGCTATATAACCTAATAGCTTCGACTCTTTATTAAAAATATTAAGTAGCAAATCTAAAGCAAAAAGTACAAGCCATAACCAAAATATTTTTGGCATTTTTTTATAAAAAATACTATAAAGCATAGCTAATAATGCAGGAATATAAAAATCGGAAAGCATTGAAGCATAATGTTCCACAGAGATTACAAAATCTGGAAGTGTGAAATTTTGGCTGATGAGTATCGATAAAAAATAGGTGCCAAATGCTCCTGCAAAAATGCTGTAGTATAGGTTAGATTTGTTTGTTCTGTAAAAAAGATAAAATGTAAAATGAAGAAAACTTAAAGCAAGAAAAAAAGTGAAATAGAAAATAAAAATGGCTGAAAAAATATTTGATGTGAGATATTTATAACTAATAGCTTCATGTAAATCAGCAAGTTTGAAATTAAATCCACCCACTTTTACACCTCTGTTTTTGTAGTCGCTTAGTGCAACTGAGTTAGCATATCTGATGGCAATTACATGTGTTTTGCTGTTTTCGAAACGAATGTTTACCGGAATTTCTTGCGGATCGTAACGCACTTCATTTGCTGTGTTTCTTCTGTCAATTTTTCCGAACGAATAAATTAATTTCCCATCGAGATAAATTTCGGAAGCTCCACTATGCGTAATTAATAAAGCAAGTGTTTTATTTACTAATGACGTATCAATAATTATTTGCAATCGAAACCAACCAATGTTTTCAAAAGTATTTTCCGGTATTGAATCAAAATTTAATTCAGGAGCTACAAAAATCCATGAGCGGTCGTCAAATGCTGAATCTGCCCAATGTATATTATCCCCTTTGTGATATTTCCAATTGGCTAAAATTGGTAAGCCTGGATTATTAATGGTGTATTCTTGTGCTTGAGGAAGTGAATCAACGCGAAAAAATGTATCCGTTCGTGAAAAAGCAACAAGTTGAATAAAAAATAAAAAAGCAAGTAAGGTTTTTTTCATTAATCAAATATAGGACATCTAAAACAAATACCCAATTCCTATATAGCATCCAATTCCTGCAAAATATCCAACAAGTGCAAGCCAGGCAATATTTTTCAAATACCAATTGAAATTTATTTTCTCCATACCCATCGCGGCAATGCCTGCAGCCGAACCAATAATTAAAATGCTTCCGCCTGTGCCCGAACAATAAGCTAAAAATTCCCATAAGTAAGAATCGGTTGGATAACTTGCTAAATCATACATTCCAGTACTTGCTGCTACTAAAGGAACATTGTCGATTACTGCTGATAATAATCCAATAGCAGGAACTATGATGTTTAAGTTTCCAATTTTATCATTCATCAATCCTGCTAACTGCGATAATATGCCAGTCGATTCTAAAGTCGCAATCGCAATCAATATTCCTAAGAAAAATAAAATACTTGGAACATCAATTTTTCTCAGTGCGTGCACCACTGATAAATTGTCTTTGTCTTCATCATCTTTACTACTGTGAATCAATTCTGTTACAATCCATAAAACACTTAATCCAAATAAAACACCCATAAATGGTGGCAATCCTGTAATCTCTTTAAATATTGGAATAAATAAAAATGAACCTATTCCTAAAAAGAAAACGATGTTTCGCTCAAATAAACTGGTTGGATTTAATGATTGAACTTGATTGATAACTGGTCGTTTCACATTTCCTTTTAGTTTGAATGAAACAATTAAAAGTGGAACTAATAAACAAACTACACTCGGAATAAATAATTTCAGAATAATATTTTTTGCAGTAATTTGGCCGCCAATCCAAAGCATAGTAGTTGTTACATCTCCGATTGGGCTCCAGGCTCCACCGGCATTTGCGGCTATGATAACCATTCCTACAAAAAATAATCTATCGTTTTTGTCGTCAATTAATTTTCTTAATAAACTTACCATTACAATAGTTGTAGTAAGATTATCTAATATGGCTGAAAGAAAAAATGTGATTGCACAAATAATAAAAAGCAAACTTTTTTTGTTAGATGTTTTTATTCTAGAAGTGATGACATCAAATCCATCGTGCGCGTCAATCAGCTCTACAATGGTCATAGCGCCCATTAAAAAGAAAAGTATTCCTGATAAATCAGAAATGTGTTTTGATAATTCTTCAGGAATTAAATGAGGATCACTACTCATCAAAACATAAACGGTCCAACACAATACACCAGTCAACAATGCACTTGCCGATTTATTTATTTTTATTGGATGTTCAAATGCAATTGCAATGTATCCAATAATAAAGATGCTGATTATAAGGATGTTCATAATGTTTGTAAAATTAGCAAAACTGAATTTATAAATTTGGATTTATATTTAAAACTTGTATATATTTGGAATTCATTCAAAATAAAAAAATATGGCAAATCTTTGGATAAAAAAATCTATTAGTTCTCTTCAAAATGAGGCAGAAGGAGAAAAGGGAGGACTAAAGCGAACGTTGGGTGCTCGTTCATTAGTGGCATTAGGAATAGGTGCTATTATAGGTGCTGGTTTATTTTCTATTACAGGTGGAGCTGCAGCAAATAATGCCGGTCCTGCAGTTACCATTTCATTTGTTATTGCGGCTGTAGCTTGTGCTTTTGCTGGTTTATGTTATGCTGAGTTTGCATCCATGATTCCCGTTGCAGGAAGTGCGTATACTTATTCTTACGCAACAATGGGCGAATTTATTGCTTGGATTATTGGTTGGGATTTAGTTCTAGAATATGCTGTTGGTGCCGCTACTGTTTCTATTAGTTGGTCGCGTTATCTCGTAAAGTTTTTAGGATATTATGATATCCATCTTCCCGCTTCGATGACCATGTCGCCATTTGACACTGCTACATTGGCTGATGGAACCATTGCTTACGGAATGATAAATCTTCCTGCAATTCTTATTGTTGTTTTAATGTCATTGCTTTTAGTAAAAGGAACGAAAGAATCAGCAATGGTAAATGGAATTATTGTTGCTTTAAAAGTTACGGTTGTAATTATATTCATTTGTTTAGGATGGGGTTATATCAATTATGATAATTATACTCCTTATATACCAACTAACACAGGTGAGTTCGGACATTTTGGAATGAGTGGTGTTGTTAGAGCAGCCGGAATTATTTTCTTTGCTTACATTGGATTTGATGCTGTTTCAACTGCAGCTCAAGAAGCAAAGAATCCCAAGCGTGATATGCCAATCGGTATTTTAGTTTCATTGGCAGTTTGTACAGTTTTGTATTTGTTATTTGCACATGTTATGACAGGTGTAACAAGTTATACAAGTTTTCAAGGTGCTGATGGTATTGCTCCTGTTGCAGTTGCAATTGATCACATGGGAGAAGTTGGAGCAAATGGAATTGTAACTCCTGCATATCCTTGGTTAAATAAAGCAATTATTTTAGCAATTCTTGCAGGTTATTCTTCTGTAATTATGGTAATGTTGATGGGACAATCCCGTGTATTTTTCTCCATGTCAAAAGATGGTTTATTACCAAAAGTATTTTCTAAAGTGCATCCAAAATTTGGAACTCCTGCAAAATCAACATTATTATTCATGGTATTTGTGAGTTTGTTTGCAGCATTTGTTCCGGCACGTGTAGTTGGGGAAATGACAAGCATAGGAACACTTCTGGCCTTTGTACTTGTTTGTGTTGGCGTTTGGGTTTTACGAGTTAAACAACCTGATCTTCCACGTTCTTTTAAAACACCTTTGGTTCCACTAGTTCCAATATTAGGTATTCTTTCTTGCGTATTTATGATGGTGTTTTTGCCAGGTGATACTTGGTTGCGATTAATCATTTGGTTAGCAATTGGATTTGCAATCTATTTTGGTTACAGTATCAAAAACAGTAAATTAAATAATCCCGATAAAAAGGACAAAGAATAAAATAGAATTTTAAATATTAAAAGGACGGTTCAATCCGTCCTTTTTTTTAAAACATAATATGTCAGAAAATCAACCAGAATTAAAACGTACACTTGGATTAATTGATGCCACCAGTATTGTAGCGGGCTC
>JAYVZC010000281.1:0-3634 GCA_043783695.1 Bacteroidota bacterium | reverse complement strand
GAAGAGGATTTTTTTCTAGAGATAAAAATTTTAATTCAACCTTATGGACAGCATACGATTTCGGATTAATCGTAACACCTGAGATAGCTGGTCCGCATAGTGCTTTCTTAAAACAAATGGTTACTTATACTGTTCCATTAACGGAAGGATCGAGCTATGAGTGGGAATATCCGGGTAGCTGCACTTTAGTAACCGATCAAAACAGAAATGCTATTTCGGTGAACTGGGGTGCATCGAGTGGTGGTATTAATGTTACGGAGACGGATGTAAACGGATGTAAGAAACAATATAAAACAGTGTTTGTGACAGTAAAGGATATGCAATAGGCACACAAATTTTTTTAACAATTAGCATTATCAGACATCGGCAAATGATTAACATAGATTAAAAATAATAGTCAATTTATCCCTATTTCGCCTATCTTTACAAAAAATTCAAAACACATAAAATGAAAAAACTAATTTATTTAATCGCATTTTTGCCATTTGTAACTTCTTGTGGTGGAGGAAACAAAGATGGAGTATTGTCGGCAGAAGATAGTTTAACAGCAGTTTCTGGAGGACAAGCAGTTCGTATCGATAAACAAGATTCAAGTATTCAATCTTTTATTCGAGGATTCAATGAAATTCAAGATAACTTGGATGAAATAAAGCAAAAAGAAAAAATTGTTTCTGAAAACAGTAAAGATCCCGAAGTTCGTAAGACTAAGGAGCAACAGATTGTTGATGATATTCAATCAATTTACGATATCATGAACAAGAACAAACAACGTTTGGCTTCTATGAAATCGAAATTGAAAGAGTCGAATAAACATAATGACGAATTGGAAAAATTCATTGCTCGTTTAACTACAGAAATTGAAGAGAAAGATGCCCAGATTAATGACTTGAAAGGGCAATTGGAGAGAATGAATGTAGAAATGACAGCATTGAATTTAAATTACGAAGAAGCAACTCAAGAATCGGCAGTTAAAACAGAAAAATTAAATACAGCATATTATGCTTTTGGAACTTCTAAAGAGCTGATTAAAAATAATGTTTTAACCAAAGAAGGTGGATTTATTGGAATGGGAAAGACAGCTAAAATGAAAGCAGATTTTAATAAAGGATACTTTACTAAAGTGGATATTTCTACAATTTCTGAAATTGTTTTAGGGGCTAAAAAAGCAAAATTAGTTACAACCCATCCTGCTGGTTCATATAAAATTGAAGGTACAGATGGAAAAGCAGAGAAACTTGTTATTACAAATGCTGAAGACTTTTGGAGTGCTTCAAAATATTTGGTAATTGTTGTAGAATAAAAATTTTGAGTTAAAATGTAAGCCTCGAGTTTCAATCTCGGGGCTTTTTTTATGTCCTTTGTATATGCAACAAAAAAACATCAGCAATCCAAGTCAGATGTTTTTCTCCGTTAAACTAAAAACTTCGATAGTGTCTGCTTCCATGCAGAATGCTCAGTATGACGTTTATTGAAAAAAAACGCTGCGTTCTCTGTGCTTTTTGCGGTAAATGCTATTCAACGATTCTTAGCTTAGCAAATTTTATTAATAATTGTTTTTGTCCTATGCCATCAAAAAAAATTGTTGCTTTGTTATTAGGAAAATCACCATCCATTGTAAGTACTTTACCACTTCCAAATCTGTCGTGTTGTACTTGCATTCCAACTTGTAAATCTTTCAAGCTCTCTGTATCAAAATCAGAAGTGTTTTTAGATGCTTTGTTCACTTTCACAAGCTTTTTACTCATTACTGGTCGCTGAACAAATGTTTCTTTTGGTTTTGATTGTGTTGTCTGTAATTTGGATTTTACAGAATATTCTTCATCGCCAAACATTCGTCCATTATTTTCGGCAGGTAGTTGAATGTATTTGGTATCCAGTTCTTCAATGAATCGACTAGGTTCACTGTAAATTAAATTTCCCCAACGATAACGTGAAGTAGAGTAGGTGAGTGTAACTCTTTTTTCGGCACGTGTTAATGCTACATAAAATAATCTTCTCTCTTCTTCTAAATCTGCTCTGTCGGTTAGCGACATTTGAGAGGGGAATAAATTTTCTTCCAAACCAACAATGTATACAAAAGGAAATTCCAATCCTTTTGCAGCATGAATGGTCATCAACACAACTTTGTTCTTATCTTCTTCTGTTTCATTTTTCTTGTCTGCATCGGTCATTAATGCAATGTCCTGCATAAAAATATTTAAAGTAGGCGCATCTGTGTTAGGTATTGTTTCTGAATTTCCATCCGTAAATAATAAATTATTATAAGCATCTTGATTCTTGATTCTAGCCTCTTGATTTTTTTCCCTTTCTTCCTGATTTTTTATCTCCGTTTCATCCTTTACAATTTCAATATCACTTTCCGAAAATTCTTTTATTCCATTTAATAATTCTTGAATATTTTCATGGCGACTCACTCCTTCGGGAGATTTATCTGCATACAAATCGCGTAAAATGCCCGAATGAATGGCGATATATTGCCCTAGATCAAAAGCATTTTGTGTTTTCAATTGAGCCGAAAAACTTTTTATCGTAGTAGCAAATTCACCTACTTTAGTTTTTGCTCCTGTGTTTAAGCCAATATCAAATTCGTTGATATTTTCAATCACTTTCCATAAACTAATGTTGTGATCGTTTGCTGCAACAATAATTTTTTCCAATGTTGTGTCGCCAATTCCTCGTGCCGGATAATTAATGATTCGTTTTAAAGCTTCTTCATCATTATTATTAATTGTTATGCGATAATAAGCCAATAAATCTTTTATTTCTTTACGTTGATAAAACGACAAGCCACCATAAATTCTATAAGCAATATTTTGTCTGCGTAAAGCTTCCTCCATTGCTCTGGATTGAGCATTGGTTCGATACAAAATAGCAAAATCACGATTATGTGCTTGCTCATTCATTTTTATTTCGAAAATAGAATTGGCAACAAAATTTCCTTCTAAATTATCACTTTCTGTTTTTACTACTTTAATAATATCGCCTTCGATATTATCGGTGAAAACATTTTTTTTTATTTGATCTTTATTTTTAGCGATAACCGAATTGGCAGCACCAACAATATTTTTTGTAGAACGATAATTTTGTTCGAGTTTGAAAATGCGTAACTCGGGATAATCTTTTTCAAAATTTAAAATATTTTGAATGGTAGCTCCGCGAAAAGCATAAATACTTTGTGCATCGTCACCAACAACACAAATATTTCGGTAAGCAGCAGCCAATTGTTTCACAATTACATATTGAGAAAAATTCGTATCCTGATACTCATCTACTAAAATGTATTTGAATTTATGTTGATATTTATGAAGCACAGCAGGAAAATCGCGCATCAAGATATTGGTATTAAACAATAAATCATCAAAATCCATAGCTCCTGCTTTAAAACAACGGTTACGATAAATTTCATAAATAATCCCGAGTTTAGGTTTTGCGGATTGGCGGTCTTCTTCCTGAATAGTTGGATTATTTAAATACGATTGCGCAGAAATTAGATTGTTTTTAGCCGATGAAATTCGAGATAAAACAACACCGGGTTTATATATTTTATCATCCAAACCTTGCTCTTTAAGGATGGTTTTGATTAAACTTTTTGCATCATCGGTATCATAAATTGTGAAATTGCTTGGATAGCCCA
>JAYVZC010000280.1:0-3651 GCA_043783695.1 Bacteroidota bacterium | reverse complement strand
TTGGAAGCAAAACTATTACATCAATACAGATTTATTTACCCTTTTACAGAATGTCAGCAAACTATAGTCAAGGACAAATGGAGAACGAATTTACCCATGACAACTTCATCATAAGTAAATTATTACATTTTCTACTCATGATAATCAGCTCATGTATAGAAAATAGCCAAAATCTATACATGATAGGCCCAACATGTATAGAAAATCACAATTTCTATACATGACACAAAACACATTTGAAAAGTAATGGAAACACCGAGTTTTAAAGAAGACCATATCAGCCAGATTCCGGCATTGCAAATGCTGGTGAATTTGGGCTATACCTATTTGAGTCCGGCAGAAGCCGACAGGCAAAGAGGAGGAAAAACCACCAATGTATTGCTGGAAGATATATTGCGGAAACAGCTAAAAGAAATCAACAGCATCAGGGTAAGTGCTACCAAAACAAGCATTTTTACAGATGAGAATATTGAACGGGGTATTCTGGCATTGAAAAACCTGCCCATGAACGAAGGCTACATTGCAGCTAGTGAAAAGGCGTACAACCTGCTCGCTTTAGGTCAGGCATTGGAGCAAAGTGTAGATGGCGACAAAAAGAGTTTTACGCTTCAATATATCGACTGGAAAAATAGCAGCAACAATGTATTTAATGTAACCGAAGAATACAGCGTAATGCGAAGCACCAGTAAAGAGCATTACCGCCCCGATTTAGTTTTGTTCGTAAATGGCATTCCGCTTTGCATTATCGAATGTAAACGACCTGATATGAAAGAGCCTTTGAAACAGGCTATCAGTCAGCATTTACGCAATCAACAAGAAGACGGCATCCGCAGTTTGTACGTGTATTCACAATTGACATTGAGCATCGCCACACAAGAGGCTGCTTATGCAACCAATGCAACACCTGAAAAATTTTGGGCAAAATGGCAAGAGAAATTTACTAGTGATGAGGAAGAGAGAAATTACAAAATCAATTTAAAGGAATTCAAAAACAAACCGCTTTCAGGTTCGGTAAAAGAGCAACTGTTTACCGACCGTTTCAAATATGTTCGTCAATATTTTGATGCTTTAGAGCAAGAAGACATTTTACCAACGGAACAAGATGAATACTTGTTTGGCTTATGCCGTCCTGAACGATTGATGGACATTGTTTTCAATTTTGTTTTATTCGATAATGGAGATAAAAAAGTAGCCCGTTATCAGCAGTTTTTCGCCATCAAAAAATCCATGCAACGCATCAGGAATGTAGAGCATGGCAAAAGAAAAGGTGGCGTAATCTGGCATACACAAGGAAGTGGAAAATCATTAACAATGGTAATGTTGGCACAAGCCATTGCCATGGAGCCAAGCATTCGCAATCCCAAAATTGTATTGGTTACAGACAGAACCGATTTAGACAATCAAATTACAGGCACTTTCAGAAAATGCGGAATGTTTGTTGAAAATGCAACTACAGGGCAGCGTTTAGTAGAATTGCTCGAAAGCAAAAGTGATTCGGTTGTTACAACCATCATCAACAAATTTGTTGCAGCCGTTAAGAAAATAAACAGACCGTTAGAAAGCCACGACATATTTGTGTTGGTAGATGAAGGGCACAGAACACAGCATGGCACGTTCAATATCGACATGCAAAAGACATTGCCCAATGCCTGTTTTGTTGCCATGACAGGAACACCGCTTTTCAAAAAAGATAAAAGTACCGCAGAGAAATTTGGTGGTTTAATAGATGCATACACAGTTGACCAAGCCGTAATGGACAAGGCAGTAGTTCCACTATTGTATGAAGGACGATTAGCATTGCAGAATGTGAATGCAAGTCCGATTGATACGTTTTTCGGGATGGTTTCAGAACCATTGACCGAATACCAAAAAGCAGACATCAAAAAGAAGTTTGCACGAAATGACCACTTAAATTCAGCCGAACAAAAAATGCGAATGATTGCCTGGGACATCAGCTATCATTTTCGTGACAACTGGCAAGGCAGAACACCATTTAAAGGGCAATTGGTTTGCGACAAAAAAGTGAATGCCATCAAGTACAAAGAATACTTGGATGAAATTGGCATTGTAAGCTGTGAAGTATTGATTTCATCCTCAGATGATAGAGAAGGAGAAGAAAGTGCTTATGAGAAAACACCAGAAAAAGTTAAATCATTTTGGAAAAAAATGATGGATGAACATGGCAACTCAAAAAGTTATGAGAAAAACATCATCAGTCGTTTCAAAAACCAGAAAGACCCGGAAATCATAATTGTGGTAGATAAACTACTCACAGGATTTGACGAACCAAAAAACACCGTTTTATATCTCACAAGAAATTTACAAGGACATAAACTTTTGCAAGCCATTGCAAGGGTAAACCGTATTTATGCAGACAAAGAATTTGGTTACATCATTGACTATTATGGTGTGATTGAAAACTTAGATGACGCTTTACAGTTGTATTCTTCCTTTGAAGATTTTGATGATGAAGATTTAGCGGGAACACTCATCAATATTTCAGATGAAATCAAAAAGTTACCACAAAAGCATTCTGACCTTTGGGATATTTTCAAAACCATTGCCAACAAGCGTGATGCAGAGGCTTATCAGCAGTTATTAAAAGATGAAGCAATCAGGGTTCTGTTTTACGATAAACTGGCTGCATTTGCCAAGAGCTTGAAACTGGCTTTATCTTCTATTCAGTTTCATAAGGACGTAGAAGAGAAAGTCATCACTCGATACAAAGAAGATTTGACGATGTTTTTGAAACTTAGATTAGCTGTTGTGGAGAGATACAGTGACGAAATAGACTACAAACAATACGAAGGTCAAATTCAAAAACTGATAGACACCCATATCACAACAGAGAAAATTGAAACCATTACGGAACTGGTAAACATTTTCGACAAGGATAAATTTCAACAGGAAGTTGAAAACACCACTGGTAAAGTAGCCAAGGCAGATAAGATTGCAAGCAGAACTGCGAAGCACATCACAGAGAAAATGGATGGAGACCCTGCCTTTTATAAAAAGTTTTCTCAAATGCTGAAAGAAACCATTGCAGACTATGAGGCAAAACGAATCAGTGAAGCACAATACCTGAGCAGAGTTCAAGACATAATGAACAATGTATTGGCTCATACCGACAATGATATTCCAGAGCAATTAAAAGACAGAGATGTTGCCAAAGCTTTTTATGGTTTAACAGTTGAAGCACTTTCAGAAAAAATTCAAGACAATGTTGTACGCAAAGAAGTTGCAACGCAAACGGCTTTACAAATTGACGACTTGATTCAAGATTCTGTTTTAGACAATGGAAAACCAATTATTGATTGGCAATACAAAACCAATATTACAGGCAAATTACTCATCGATATTGGCGACTATTTAATTGATGAAGTGAGAGACAAATACAATGTGGACTTGTCATTCAAAGAAATGGATAATATTGCAGACAACTGTATTGAAGTAGCTAAAATCCGTTACAAGTAATGACAGAAGCGATAGAATTTGGAAGCAAAACAATAGATTTTCGTTTGGAGTATTCAGACAGAAAATCACTTGGCATAACCGTTACACCTGAAATGGAAGTTTTGGTAAAGCACCGACCAATACTTCCATGGAAAAAGTAAAAGAGACAATAAGAAAAAAAGCACCTTGGATAATTAA
>JAYVZC010000279.1:0-3658 GCA_043783695.1 Bacteroidota bacterium | reverse complement strand
GAACTCCTGAACGCTCAAATAAAAAGTAAACTAATAAATAATACTGACTATTTACCTTGCTCAAACGATTGCATTATAAATCAACCCGGCTCATTTTTTAGTTTAAAAATTTTCAAAGAGTTGGGTCCATTAGATCAAACGCTTCATTATGCTATGGATGTAGATTTTTGGCTAAAAATTGCTGCATCAAATTACAAATTCCTTTATGTAGAGGAGTATTTTACTTATTTTAGAAGGCATCAAAAAACAAAAAGTGCAATAGGAAATATTCAATTTATTGAAGATACTCTCAAGAGTGATTTTTTTATGAAAAAATTACCTGTTATTAATCCTGCATTTTATGCAATAGTTAAAAAAAATTGTATTGATTGCTACCTATACAATTTGCGAATCGACCACCTTACCACAAAACTATTTAAAGCAAGTAGGGATTACTTTTTTGTAGCATCAGGTATTGTAATAAAACATCTTTGGTCATATACAACTACCAAGATTAATTTATTTATTAAAAACAAAATTAGCACAAGAAAACACAAAGATTAACAGCCTATACCAAGTCTGCAACAATTCTAACAAATGTTTTTCCAAAATTCGAAACATTTTCACTATAATCATTCCTGATTTTTTTAGGAGCATCGGCTATAAACATTCTCATGATTTCTGCTAACTCCATTGCATCAGAAGAATCAAAAAAGGTAACATTACTTAACAATTGCTCCCGATGCACTGCTAGGTTGGATGCAATTATATACTGTCCCATTGATTTGGCATCTTCAATTACTGTACTCCAACCTTCAAACAAAGATGGTTGTATAACTGATATTGAATTATTCATTAATTGTAATTGATCTTCTCTATCTATAAAACCTAAAAACTTCACACAATCATCAATCGCATTTTCTGTTATGAAATTTTTTAACTCTATAAAAAAATCGGGGTTTCTATAATCAACTTCTTTTCCGGAAAAAACTACTAACACATCGTTTCTACCATGATCTTTTAAAATTTTAATCGCCTTTAAAACTGCAATGTGATTTTTATGAGCCCACACCTGATTCGGGCAAAAGAAATAAGGTTTATCAATACTGTATTTGCCAAACAGGGCATCAATGGAAATACTTTTATACCGGGGATGAGTTACTGCAAACTGCAATACAAATGTTTTTGATCTCGAATTTGGATATATTTCTTTAAAATGTTCCAATGCATTGTTACTGCTAAAAACAATTGAACAAGAATTATCTGCCAATGTTTTTTGATAGGCTTTGCGTGATTGAATTTCCTGTTCAGAAAAAAACTGAGGTAAAAAATGTTCTTGGAAATCGGGAATCCAAAATAATTTATTCTTGATTTCAGAAAAATAAATATGTGGTGTTGCCGGAAAAAGCAGATCCATCTTTACTCCTAAGCGCTTATACGTGTGCTCCCTGTATACAATATTTTTTCTGCCAAAAACACGTGAAATTTTATTTATAATCCGTTCTACTAATGTATATGACGCCCAAAAATTCTCTTCGTTTAATTTATAGAATTTCAGATAAGGGTAACCTGTATTTTTTACTGTTTCATATTCCTCTTGAGAGTGCGATAAAATAATGAGCTCAGGTTTACTTTCATCACCTTGTTGATTAAGTGCATGAATTAAATTTATAATATAGTAGGCTCCTGCTACCCAATCTTTATTGTAGCTATATATAAGTCCTATTTTAAGCCTTTTAGCCATTCACAATCCTTTTTTATGCCTTCTGCAAAACTATATTGTCTTGAATATCCCAATTTCTGTATTTTTCGAATATCCGCCTTCCAATTTATGGGGTCACCCACTTTTTCTTCCCCCGAAAATACAACATTTCCTACCCATCCTAATTCTTTTAAAAATATATTTACAGCATCTTTAATTAGTATTTCTTCGCCATTCGCTACATTGTATACTTCCCCTTCAAATTTTGCATTTGTCATTAGTACTTCCACTATTGAAATTAGATCATGGATGTAAATAAAATCACGCGACTCCAAACCAGTCCCAAATAAACGAACAGTATCTGATTCAATTGATTTATTGTAAATATCCCAAAACAATTGTTTTTTCAACCCCTCGCCATAAGCTGAAAATACTCTTAGGCTTACTGTTTTTAATTTAAAAAAACGATGGTATTCATATAATAATTTTTCGCTTAATAATTTATGATAGCCATAGGGGGATAATGGATTGGTTTCCTCACTTTCAGCAACTGGCAAAACTGTTGGATTACCATAAACAGCAGCACTCGAAAAATTAATGAATTTGCAATTAACCGAGTGATTTTTAATTGCTCCCAACAGATTTATTACCAATGAAACGTTTAGCTCAAAATCTTTTTCAGGATATTGAAAGGAATAGTTCACATGTGCCGAACCTGCTGCATTGATGCAAAAATCAAATTGTTGCTCAGAAAACAGTTTATTAAAATCATTGTTGATCGACTTCAGATCAATGTAATTTTGTTCTTCAGATTGAAAAATATCACAGCCTATAACCTCATGACCGAGCGTGGAAAAATGAGTAGCACAATGTGAACCTATAAAACCTTTAGAGCCAATTACAAGAATTTTCATTTTAATTATTAATCGGCAACTTGCCGTAGTAGAATAAAATTTGTGATAAAATAAATTATCATAAAAACGGGTTAATAATTTTGAGTTTGTTATCAATACTTTGTCCGTTATTCATATCTTCAGAATAAAGCACAGAGCAGTTACTTTCAATAGCAGAGGCAATAATAAGACTATCATAAAAAGAAAAGCCGTAGTGTTGGGCAACCTTACAGGCTTCTATAATCGTTTTTTCAGTATTGATGTGGAGATTATTATTGTGGCAACATTCGTTTATTGTATTTACAGCATCCTGATAAGTAAATTTAAATTTACGCGTAACGGTATTGGTAAGATCCTGTAATACTTGTGTGCTAACAAATGAATTGATATCTGTAATTAGTTTGCGGGCAATAGTCTGTTTTTCAGGTTCAGTAGTTGAATACGAGTACACCAAAATATTGGTATCTAAAAATATGTTATCGCTCATTTGCTTCATCCCTGTTAAATTTAAAATCTTTGGTGTCAATAGACAAAGCAGTAAAAGAAACCTGTTTTTTTGATACTTCTATACTTTGTAAACCTTCATTTTGAGTAAAAGCAATTACATCAACTTCTTTGCCTATATATTCTTTAGGCACATAGAAAGAAAGATTTACCAGCGTATCGTCCGGAATTATTTTAGTGTGTATCATGTTTGTAATATATTTAGTGGCAAATGCCTGTTTAGTTTGATATTACAAATATAAGAGAACTTTAGTTCATAAAAGAGGTAGAAACGAACGCCACCTTATTTTAATGCCAAAAAAGTGTACATCCTTCCCGGCACTTGATTTTCATCATGAACCTTCCCTAACTTATTTTCAACATATTTCAAGGCTAGATTCCTGAAGACTCCTATTTTACCTATTGCACCCAACTTCTTTTTCACAATTGACTCTGCAAATTCCTTACTTTTCTCTTCTGCGTTTTCCTTCTCTGTCTTACCTAATGGAAAATAATTGATCACACTATCAAAATGCTTCATTTCTTCCTTTATTTCAAGACCCGCCTCTACCATTGCATTTTTATAATCACTAGCACTGAA
>JAYVZC010000278.1:0-3672 GCA_043783695.1 Bacteroidota bacterium | reverse complement strand
TTTGTACCCAAAATAAATTTAATTCAGCACAGTTAATATTGGTTCAGAAGTAGCATAAATTATTTTTAGGTTTTATTTTTATTAATCGAACTCAGGTTGTTAATGAAATATAATCATCTTGATTTGTTTGAATAATATTAATTTCAATACCTTTTACAGTAAGTATTTTATTTTTAGCCATAATTGTTTGAGACAAAGGGTTGGAGGTTGGAGGTTGGAGGTTGGAGGTTGGAGGTTGTTGCAATCCTTACGTACTTGGAAGGGATGCAAATTGCAGAAAGTCAATAATTTTTAAAAAACAAGCATTTTCCCTTAGTGGATTTTCACCATAATTACTACCATAGGCCTTTTTTTTATGTTTTATAATGTTCCCTCAGTTTAAATAGTTCGTCAGTCGTTATAAAATTCGTAAAATCTTTTTTTGCAAGACCTTTGATTAGCATCTTATCTCCACTCCAAATTTTACACTTAAAATGTTTAGAGTAAGCAATGTAGTGAATGTCTTTCGGATCAATTTCCACAACAAGTTTTTCTGCTATTAACCAGGTTGAAACTTTAATTTGTTCTTCAGAAATAAAGGTAATGTCTTTGTATATTTGAAATTCGGCTTCTTGAATTTGTTGCAAAGTCAAACCTGAAATTTTATTAAGTCGATGGTAGTGCTTTTTAATTTCAGTTCTTAAAAAATCAGGGGCAATAAAGTCGAAGTGTTTTTCGGAGTTGATTAATAGGTCTCCAATTTTTCCATTGGTGTTGAGGATAGCACTAAAAACAATATTTGCATCAACGATTATTTTCACTTAATGAAGCGTTTACGATTTTTAGCCCACCACGAAGCATTCACTTCGTCAGCAAGTTTATCAACGTCAGATTGTTTAGCTTTGCTCTTAGAAGTCGCCTCCAGATATTTCACATAGTCAATAAGTCGTTGAAGTCCAAAACTGTCAACGGATGATGAAACCGTGATTACGATTTGATTGTTTGCTGTTCGTTCAATGAGCATTTTTTATAAATTTATTATAATCAAAGGTGGATTCAAGTTATAAATGCAACTTTTTGTCCGTTGTCATTAATATGTCTGCAAATATACATAATTTGGAGTTTCATATCCAAATCTTTTTCTTGGTCGGTTATTTAATTTGTCTTCAACTACTTATATTTGTTGGGCTGTGATATATTCAGACGAACTTTACTTAGGAAAATACTGTCTTATTAAGCCATTCAAATTTTCATGAGCTCCCCGTTCCCATCTGTGGTAGTGTTTAGTAACGTAGTAGCCGGTGTTTAATCCTTGGAATTCCAAACCGAATTAATTTTTTATTGCTAAAAAGCGATATGGCCGCACATTGAAATTTATATAAAAATAAAATAGTTTAACTAATTTTAGAAAATAGTTTTTAATAAAAAAGAGAAAATAGTGCATTCCTAAAATGCAAAAACTCTTTAACCTGCCCGCCTGCCTGCCGGCAAGGCAGGTCCGACAGGCGGGAAACATAAAGCGACATAAAAAACAAGACGCAATCCCCATAAGGTTATATTCCCACACACACAAGTGGTTCCGTGCAACATAGACTTCATTGTTCGTCCTCCGGACGCAACGAAGCCTTAGCTGTTATAGGCTGGCCAACTAAAATCTAATACACAATTCGTCTGGTGTTAAAACTAGTATTTCACAGTCCCGAAAGTCTTTGGTGTTACGAGTAACAATGCAGTCTATTTTTTCTACAGAAGATGCACATAAAATTTGAATAGCATCTTCAAAGTCCTTGTGTTTAGAACGTAGTCCTTTCTTTAAAACGTCAATGTTTACAGGTATAACAGTTAAGTAGTCTAGCAAATTATATAAAACATCACGTAATATTTTTTCTTCAAGATATTTTTTCAATAAGTAATGTGTTGTTGCAATTGAATGAGAAGAAGTGAACAGCTTAATTTTCTTTTCTTCTGCTTTGTTAAATATTTCAATAGCATACTTACTAAAAGGTTTTCTGTTTGCAATTAGGTCGACAATTATATTAGTGTCAAGAAATACCTTTTTCATAAGTGCTTTTTTTCTAAATAAGAACGCAATTCTTTTTCTTCATCAAAGTTTTTGGGAAGTTTAACGGCTCCTACAATTTTCTTGAGTTTAGGGGATAATTTTTCTTCTCCGCTTTCTTGTGTGATTGTTTCTAGATAGCTTTCAATGAGTTCGGATAAGCTTCTCCCCGTATTTTTTGCATAAGATTTCGCTCTTTCTATTATTGACTTTTCTACAGTCAAAGTTAGTTTAGTTGTCATGGTACGTATGTTTTGTACAAAGATACGTACTTGATGTTAGAATTCCAAACTGGCTTACCCATTAGCAATCATCGGATTACTGCAATAGATCATGTGAATAACACCATCACTTTTAATTACAAAGATTACAAAGGTTGAGGTTGAGGTAGAGGTTGAGGTTGAGGTTGAGGTTAAGGTTGAGGTTGAGGTTAAGGTTAAGGTTAAGGTTAAGATTGAGGTTAAGATTGAGGTTGAGGTTGAGATTGCGTTAGCGATTTTGTTTATAGCTTAATGTTAGTTTTACTTTATTCAAATTGTGTATGATCACATTTAGTTTTTCAATTAAATTATGTGTTGATTCGGTCTCAAAATAACCTACTTTATTACCATAAATCAATAAACTTTTTGTTTCGAAAGCTGATCCTCTTGCGTAATCATAAAACTTATTTTTATCAGGAGAAGTGCTTCTACCAAAAGCTTCAGCAATGTTAGCAGAAATACTCACCGATGCTCTTCTTATTTGAGAGGTCAGTCCATAATCTTCCTTTTTAGGTAAGTCATTGGTTATAATAAATATCTGTTCAGCAACTTCCATCGCTAGTTTCCAAACGGGCATTTCTGTAAAATCTTTATACATAATAATTTTCCTTCTTTCTTTCTTCTTTCTTCTTTCTTCTTTCTTTTCTCAACCTCAACCTCTAGCTCTACCTCTACCTCAATCTCTACCTCAATATCTACCTCTACCTCTACCTCTACCTTTCTTCCCTCAACCTCAACCTCAACCTTTACCTAAACCTTTACCTCAACCTAAACATCCCAATGTCCAGCTTTTGCGGAACCAATGCGTTTGATGAATCCTTTTTCTTTTAATTTGCCTATATTTTCTTTTACTTTTCGTTGTGAGATTTTCATTTTATCCGATAATTCTTTTGTTGTAATATAGGCATTCTGACGCATCATCCGAATGATTTGTATTTGATTTTCCGACAAATTATCGGTGACCTTATCGGAAGTTTTAGTGCTTAATATTGTCTTTTGTTTTATATAACTTAACTCCACTAAAAACCCATTTGGTATTTCTTTACACTCCAATTTCATTGTTGGATATTGCTTTAGTTCATTAAGAATACGTTTAAAACCACTCCCATATTTTTCGATATCACCGGTAAGATAAAAAGCTTCGGACAGTAATTTATTTCGCGCATAGGCTTGATAGTTATTGGTTTTGAAATCTTCTACAGTAAGCTCGCCATACAATTTGCCGGGGTTAAAAAAAGTGATACTGTTATCAAAAATTTTAATTTGAACATCTATTGGGCTTAAATAATCGCGATGAATAATCGCATTTAAAACCAATTCTCTAAGGGCAGGCAAAGGGTATTCAAATATTTCAGTTCGTTGTGTAATTTTGCC
>JAYVZC010000277.1:0-3679 GCA_043783695.1 Bacteroidota bacterium | reverse complement strand
AAAACATGGTTTACGATTTTTCTTTAAAAACAATACCAAAGATGTAATTGCTAGTCGCGTTGAATTTGGAACAAAAAAGAAATTAACTGTTTTGAGCCACCAGCTAGACAGAGGGACTTTAGAAAATTATCTTGCGAAGCATGTTCAAGAATTGGGTGCTGAATTAATATTGGGTGCAAGAGCAAAAGATGTGCAATTTTCTCCGGAAGGACACAAGCTTACATATAGTAAAGATGCCGTAGATACAGTTGTTACAGGAAAATGGATTGCAGATGCAACAGGAAGAGGCAGTTTATTGAAACGCAAAGAGAAATTTCAAAAGCCAATGGAACATCATATAAATTCGGTTTGGTGGAGATTGAGAGGCGAGATTGATGTGGATGATTGGTCAGATAACAAAGAATGGAAAAATTATTTGGAGCCTAAATTACGATATCATGCGACAGTCCATTTTATGGACACAGGCTATTGGGTGTGGGTAATTCCGTTGGGATCAAAAAATACAAGCATTGGAATTGTTGCCGATCCGGCTATTCATCCATTTGAAAATATCAATACTTATGAAAAAGCTTTAGTGTGGCTTGAAAAAAATGAACCGCTTTGTTACAAAATGCTAAAGCCAAGAGGCGAAGGAGATGGATTGATGGACTTCAGAGTTTTAAAACATTTTGCACATGATACAGGTCGCCTCTACTCTGCCAACCGTTGGGGAGTTACAGGAGAAGCGGGTGCTTTCTTAGACCCTTTGTATTCTCCAGGTTCTGATTTTATTGCAATGAATAATACTTGGCTTTCCGATTTAATCATTAGAGATTTAAAAGGAGAAGACATTACTTTACGAGCAAGTATTTATGAGCAATCACACATGTCGCATTTAGAAAATTGGATTCCTATTTATCAAAATAAATATTTGTTGATGGGAAACACACAAATTATGACAATTAAAATATCGTGGGATTGGGCTGTTTATTGGGCTGTTCCGTGTTTATTATTTACCAATGGTGCTTTCACCGATTTAAAAATATTGAAAGATCTTTTTGCTGGTGATAAAAGTTTGGGCAGAAAATTTGGGAACTTAAATAAAATTATTCAGGATTTATTTTTGGCTTGGCTACCTTATGAAAAAGAAATATTTTCAAATAAATATGTTGATGCTTTTGATGTAAAAATTTTAAAAGAATTTCAAAAAGGTATGGAAGCAAAACTCGATTCAAAAGAATTGACAGAACAAATAGCAAAAAACATCGTAACACTTGAACATATTGCTGCTACACTGTATCGCTTTATTAGTCACCAAGCGAAAGGAACTCCAATCGATATGAAAGTTGATCCTTATGCTATCAACCTTGACAATCCTGATTTGAGTGTGCATCAAAACGGTATATTACCATACCCTGAATTAACAAAGGATCTTGAACAGTTATGGTTGTATCCTAAAAAAGTTATGGCTTAATGAATAATACAATTGCTTCAAAAATCGAAAGCATTTTCGCTATTTTTCAAATAGCACAAGAGAGTGCATCCACAATTGAAGATGTTAATGAATTGATAAAAAAATCAGAAGAAACACCCATTGAATTCCTTTCCGTTGCATATGAAGGCGCTGCAATGGAATTGGCGTTAAGAGATTTTTCAGAAGGAGATAAAATTGATAGATGGAAAGCTCTTTTAGAGAAATCAAAAAAACATGCTTGTCAGATTTACATTGGAATGGGTTGGGCAATTGCAAAAGAAAAACGTTTCCCAATAACATTCTTAGAACAAATAAATTACAATATGCAATACAGAATTTGGGATGGATGTGGTTATTATGATGGCATATTCCGACAAAGACATGTAATTAAAGGGCAGAATAGGTTTGAGTACATCGAGCAAAAAAATTACCAGGCTTACGATGAAGGATTGGGACGAAGCCTTTGGTATTTAAGCAAGGGCGATGTAACTAAAGCAACTGAAATGGTTTATAGTTTTTCTTCTGAACGTCAATCAGATTTATGGAGAGGAATTGGGATTGCTTGTTCCTATGTTGGAGGATTTGATGAACAAATATTAAATGCACTTATTTCTTCTGCGAAGAAACATAGCACACAACTCGGAATTGGAGCAGCGATGGTTGCAAAATCTCGAATTGATGCAAATTGTCTGACAAATGAAATTGAATTAGCTTGTTCTATTTTCAATAACTTGAGTGCTTTAGATGCAATGAAAATTACAGTAAAAAATAAAACTGTTCCTAATTTTTCCTTCAGTAAGTTTATTTTTCAAATGGAAAAGGATTTGAAGAAGTAGACAATAAATAAAAAATTGCAAACACAGACCTGTCTGCCGAAAGACAGATTCGTAAATATAAATTAATTGTCCCCCCTGAGCTTAGTCGAAGGGCGTAATTCGTAGAGATGAAAAAAGAAGATTTGCCACAAGATGAATCCGCTTTAAAGAACGTGACAAGAGAATTGATGTACGTTAAAAATAAAGAAGGAAAATATACAACCGATTTGAGTACTGGCTGGGAAGTGAAAAAAAATGCGCTAGACAATGCCTGGGATGATATTAAAGAACGTTCCGAAGAAGCAAGACTAGCTGTGAAAAATGGAAAAAAAAGTCCGATTTGTTATTTTATGGAATTAAAAATAATGGACTTAACAATACTATCCGGGTATACAGGTTTTTGGGGGTTCACAATTAAACGTCACATGAAACCAAATGTATTTAAATCGTTAAGCGATAAAAAATTAAACATCTATGCAAAGGCATTTGAAATAAGTTTGGATGAATTGAAAAACTTTAAAGGGTAACAAAATAGCAGACAGCAGACAAAAATTAAAAAGTAAACAGTAGACAAGAAAAATTAAAATCTGTTTTACTTTAACAAATATAGATTCGTAAAATTCGTAACAATTCGTTATCCGTAAATGAAAAAAGAATATACACACGTACAAGCAGCTCATTGTGAAAATGGTGTTGGAGTGAGCTTAATGCGACATCATGGACTGGATTTTATTACGGAGCCATTAATTTTTGGAATGGGTTCTGGCATTTTTTATCTTCATATTCCTGTTTTAACAATCAATAATGGGCCTGCATTGGCATACAGAACAATGCCCGGATGGATTTTTAGTAAAGCGAGCAAAGCCTTAGGTATAAGCGTGAATCGAACAAAATTCAGATCCGAAGAAAAAGCCAAAGAGTTTTTGGATCAGAAAATGAATGAAGGAATTCCAGTTGGATGTCAAGTTGGAGTTTTTAATCTTCCTTATTTTCCACCCGAATACAGATTTCATTTTAATGCACATAACTTAATTGTTTATGGAAAAGAAAATGGAAATTATTTGGTAAGTGATCCCATAATGGAAAAAGTCACAACATTATCAGAAGCAGATATGATTAAAGTTCGTTTTGCAAAAGGACCGCTTGCGCCTAATGGTCATGTTTATTATCCTGAAAATGTAAAACCTGTAAGTGACGAAATTATTAAAAAAGCTATTGTACAAGGAATTAAAAAAAGTGCTTTTGTAATGCTTAGCCTCCCCGGCCCGATTGTTGGCGTTGCAGGAATTAAATATACTGCAAAACAAATCCGTAAATGGAGAGATACACTAGGACCTAGAAAAGCAGGATTGTATTTAGGGCAGATTGTTAGGATGCAGGAAGAAATTGGCACCGGTGGCGGAGGATTCAG
>JAYVZC010000276.1:0-8751 GCA_043783695.1 Bacteroidota bacterium | reverse complement strand
CGTCTTTCTCCAAGGTTTTTACTTGCGTAACAACGCAAGGACCAGCTTCAATAACTGTGCATGGTATATATTTACCATTGGCACTGAAGATACTGGTCATTCCAATTTTTTTACCTATTATTCCAGACATTGTGTTTATTTATTTATTATTTACTTTTTTATTACGAAGCTTTGATCTCTACTTCTACACCACTAGGCAATTCTAATTTCATTAGTGCATCAACTGTTTTAGAAGTTGAATTGTAGATGTCTAACAATCTTTTGTATGAGCACAATTGAAATTGTTCACGCGCTTTTTTATTAACGTGGGGTGAACGTAAAACAGTGTAGATCTTTTTCTGAGTTGGTAATGGAATTGGTCCACTAACAACAGCTCCTGTCATTTTCACAGTTTTAACAATTTTCTCTGCTGACTTGTCAACTAAGTTGAAGTCGTAAGATTTTAATTTGATTCTGATTTTTTGGCTCATAGTTTTGTTTTATAAAGAACGATGTTATATTAATTATACTTTTTCTGCTTTTCCTTTTGCTTTAGCAATTACCTCATCTGAAGTGCTACGAGGAGCTTCAGCATAATGAGAGAATTCCATTGTTGAAGTTGCACGTCCGGAAGTGATAGTACGTAAAGTTGTTACGTATCCAAACATTTCAGACAAAGGAACTTTTGCTTTGATAACTTGAGAACCAGCTCTAGTATCCATTCCTTCAATCATACCTCTACGTTTATTTAAATCACCTACTACATCACCCATGTTTTGCTCAGGAGTAAGAACTTCCACTTTCATGATAGGCTCCAACAATACAGGCTTAGCTTTTGGCATTGCTTCACGGAATGCAGAACGAGCACAGATCTCAAAAGATAATGCATCTGAATCGACATTGTGATAAGAACCATCCAATAATCTCACTTTTAAAGTGTCAACAGGATAACCTGCTAAAACACCATTAGCCATTGCTGATTTAAATCCTTTTTCAACTGCCGGAATAAATTCACGAGGAATATTACCACCAGAAATTTCATTTACGAATTGTAATCCACCAGCTTTTTTTGTTGTAGAATCAAAATCTGCATCAACCGGAGAGATAACAACTTGTATATCGGCAAACTTACCGCGACCACCTGATTGTTTTTTATAAACTTCGCGATGAGTTACTTCGCCATTAATAGTTTCCTTATAAGATACTTGAGGAGGACCTTGATTACATTCCACTTTGAATTCGCGTTTCAGGCGATCCATAATGATCTCTAAGTGAAGCTCACCCATTCCGCTGATGATAGTCTGACCGCTATCTTCATCCGTTTTAACACGGAAAGTAGGATCTTCTTCAGCTAATTTATTTAATGAAACACCTAATTTATCAAGATCTGCTTGAGTTTTAGGCTCAATAGCAACACCGATAACCGGCTCAGGGAAATTCATTGACTCTAGAACAATAGGATGTTTTTCATCACACAAAGTATCTCCTGTTTTGATATCCTTAAATCCTACTGCTGCACCAATATCACCTGCTTCAATAAATTCGATTGCATTTTGTTTGTTAGCATGCATCTGGAAGATACGTGAAATACGTTCTTTGTTTCCACTGCGTGTATTCAATACGTATGACCCAGCATCCAGTCTTCCTGCATAAACACGGAAGAAACACAAACGACCAACAAAAGGATCGGTTGCAATTTTAAATGCTAATGCTGTAAATGGTTCTTTAACATCTGGCTTACGAGAAATTTCTGCACCAGTATCAGGATGAGTACCAATTGTTGCCTCTTTATCCATTGGTGATGGCATTAATTCCATTACCAAATCCAACATTGTTTGAACACCTTTATTTTTAAATGCAGATCCACATACCATTGGAACCACTTTGTTCGCAACACAAGCCTGACGAAGAGCATCAAGAATTTCGCGTTCTGTAAGAGATTCAGGGTCTTCGAAGAATTTCTCCATTAATCTGTCATCGAATTCAGCAATTGCTTCCAATAATTTGCCTCTCCACTCTTTCGCTTCTTCCATCATGTTATCAGGAATAGGAACTTCCTTGAAAGTCATTCCCTGATCTTCTTCATTCCATACAATTCCACGGAAGTTGATTAAGTCAACCACGCCAATAAATGTTTCTTCAGCACCAATTGGTAATTGCAATGGTAAAGGATTTCCACCCAAAACTTCTTTCACTTGAGCAACAACTTTTAAAAAGTCTGCACCAGAACGATCCATTTTATTTACGAAACCAATACGAGTTACGTTATAGTTATTTGCTAATCTCCAGTTAGTTTCTGATTGAGGCTCAACACCATCAACAGCAGAAAACAAGAAAACTAAACCATCAAGGATACGTAATGAACGATTCACCTCAACTGTAAAGTCAACGTGACCAGGAGTATCAATAATATTTACTTTATACTGCTGATCTCTGTATTTCCAAAAACAAGTTGTAGCAGCAGAAGTGATTGTTATACCGCGCTCTTGCTCTTGAACCATCCAATCCATTGTAGCTGCACCATCGTGAACTTCACCAATTTTGTGATTCACTCCTGTGTAATATAGAATACGCTCTGTACAGGTAGTTTTACCTGCATCAATATGAGCTGCAATTCCAATGTTTCTTGTATATCTTAAATCTGCCATTTGAGCCTATCCTAAATCCTTTCCAAAGGAAAGGACTTTTTTAAATTTGATTAATATTATAATTTCACTTTTATACTCTTTTACTACTCCCTTCCCTTTGGGAAGGGCTGAGGATGGGCTTTAAAATCTAAAATGTGAGAATGCTTTATTAGCCTCTGCCATTTTATGAACATCTTCTTTCTTTTTGTAAGCTGCACCTTCTTCTTTCGCTGCTGCAACAATTTCTCCAGCTAATTTCTGAGCCATTGATTTTTCGTTACGTTTACGAGCATAAAGAATCATCCACTTAATTCCCATTGAAAGTTTTCTTTCAGGACGAATTTCAGAAGGAATCTGAAAAGTAGCTCCACCAACTCTACGGCTACGAACTTCAACTGCTGGAGTGATGTTACTCAATGCTTTTTTGAATGTTTCTAATCCATCAACATCCGGAGTTCTTTTTTGAACTATTTCGATAGCATCATAAAACACATCATAAGATGTACTTTTTTTACCATCATACATTAAATTGTTCACGAAACGTGTTACCAAAATATCATTGAATTTTGGATCAGGTAAAAGAATTCTCTTTTTGGCTTTGGTCTTTCTCATTTTGTTTTTTTTAGAGTTTGTAGTTGTTGCTTCAGGTTTCCCTTACTCAACTCCTTACTCGGTTCTCAATTATTTTTTCTTTGGAGCTGCTTTAGCTGCACCTGCTTTTGGTTTTTTAGTTCCGTATTTCGAACGTCTTTGGTTACGACCATCAACACCTGAAGTATCTAAAGCACCACGAACGATGTGGTAACGAACTCCTGGTAGATCTTTAACTCTTCCGCCACGAATCAACACAATCGAGTGTTCTTGTAGGTTATGTCCTTCTCCCGGGATGTAAGCATTCACCTCTTTTTTGTTGGTTAAACGCACACGGGCAACTTTTCTCATTGCCGAATTCGGCTTTTTAGGAGTTGTCGTGTAAACGCGAGTACAAACTCCACGTTTTTGAGGACAAGAATCAAGAGCAGCAGATTTACTTTTGTTAACCGCTTTTAATCTCCCTTTACGCACTAATTGTGATATTGTAGGCATTTTTCTGTTGTTAAATTTTTATCGTTTTTCAGTGTAAATTAAATACACCCCCGCTTTTTTGGGGAGGGCAAAGGTAATAAATATTTATTATAAACAATAGTCGGTTTAAAAAAAAGTGTGATTTATTTGAGAAATTTAAGGTTTCAGGCATAAAAAAGTCGAAATCACTTACTAATTAAGCAATTCCGACTTTAAATAAATATTAACTTTCAGCCTAACCTTATCCCCTAGAGAAGGAAAAGGTCTTTCGTAAATACATTTTATTTCACCAAAGTTACAGTGCCAATATAATTGTGTTTTTTATTAAATACATCGGTCAATTTTACTTTCCACACATAAACATCTTGTTGTGCGATTTCGGAGCCATTATTCGCTTTACCATTCCACATATCATTAATATTATTTCCATGGAAAATCAGATTACCCCAACGATCAAAAACAAATAAATCGTAATCTACAATACCAATACCTTTTCCGAAGAAGAAATCGTTTACTCCATCATCATTAGGACTAAAAGCATTTGGGATATAGAATGTGAATTCGGGTGCAATTTCAACAAAATGTTCAGCTGTATCCTTACAACCATAAATATTCTCAACAATTAATGTTGCTAGATATGTATTAGCTACAACGTTAGGATATATATGAACAGGGCTTGAAATATTGGGATTTACAGAATATCCATCACCAAAATAATACCACCAAGAAGTTACATCTGAAGATGACGCATTGTTTAATGTTACAACAGATTCAAGCATTGTAGCTGGATTAGGTGTTGGTATAAATTCCGCAACTGGTTTTGGAAATACTTGAATATAACTAGGCATTACCAATGTTGTAGAACAGCTATTATTAGATATAACAGTTAAAGTAACATCATAAAAACCCGTGATTTCATAACAATTTTCCGGATTCGGAATAATACTAGAAGTACCTCCTTCACCAAAATTCCATATCCAACTAACAATTGCATCACCTCCACCAATAGTTGATAAATCGGTAAATTTTACACAATTTATTGGACATCTAGCAAGATTATTAGCACTAAAACTCACAACCGGATTTTGATAGAACAAGAAGGTAACTGTAGATGTTGAAAATGTACATGGTCCTATAGGATCGTCTGTTGTTAAGGTTAAAGCAACAGAACCTGCTATATATTCAGCTGCTGTTGGTGTATACACAGCATTTAATGTTGAAGCATTGGGTGAATACGTTCCAGCACCACCACCCCATGTTCCGCTTGTAGCTGAACCACCAATCAATCCGGCAAGGGTAATTGAACTTCCAGAACAAACCGATTGCGAAGATCCGGCATTTGCTGTCGGCAATTGATTGATTGTTATTGTCATTTGATCAATTACAGCAGAACAAGGTCCTGCAGGGTCATTAGAAGTGAATATTAAGGTTACTGTCCCAGCAGCTGCTTCCGCAACAGTTGGAGTGTAAACTGCATTTGCTGTTGCCGCACTTGGAGTATACGTCCCTGCTCCACCCGTCCAACTACCCGAAGTTGCTGAACCACCTATAACACCTGCCAATGTTGCTGAATTACCAATACAAATAGTTTGATCAAGTCCAGCATTAATTGTTGCAAGAGGATTTATAGTAATTATCATTTGATCGGTAGCAAATGTACAAGGACCGGCTGGATCGTCTGTAGTAATTGTTAATGTTACAAATCCAGTAGTAGCCTCTGCAACAGTTGGTGTGTATGTAGCATTTAAAGTTGTGTTATTAGGGCTGAATAAACCAGCACCACCTGTCCAGGTTGCTGATGTTGCTGCTCCGCTAATTGTTCCTGAAAGTGTTGCAGAAGTTCCATCACAAATAGTTTGATCCAAACCTGCGTTTGTAAAAGGTAAGGGAGCAATTGTAATAATCATTTGGTCGTTAACCGCAGGGCAAGGTCCTGCAGGGTCATCGGAAGTGAAAGTCAATGTTACTGTTCCTGTCGTTTCTTCAGTAGCTGTAGGTGTATATATTGCCAATGGATCAGTGTTAGAAGTACTGTAAGTCCCTGCTCCACCTGTCCATGTTCCACTTATGGCTGAACCACTTATAACACCTCCCAATGTTGCTGTAGTACCAATACAAATAGTTTGATTAGGTCCAGCATTAATGACTGCAGCAGGGTTTATAGTAATTGTCGTTGTTGAAGTAGCAACAGGACATGGACCAATGGGATCGTCTGTAGTTAATGTTAATGTAACTGAACCAGCTGTTTCTTCGGCAACAGTGGGGGTATAAATTGCATTTAGGTTTGTATTACTTGGAGAATAAGTTCCAGCTCCACCACTCCAAATACCCGAAGTAGCAGCACCGCCAACAGTACCGGCTAAAGTAGCTGTTGATCCTATACAAATTGTTTGTGCAGGACCTGCATTGGCACTTGGTAAAGGATTTACATTAACAGTAACAGTGTCGGTGCTAGTACAACTATTTGCGGTAGTAGTTACAGTATAAGTTGTAGTAATTGGAACAGATCCGGGATTAACGGTGGTTATTGCAGGATTGGAGATAACTGTTGAACTTAATCCAGTAGCAAGAGCCCAGGAATAAGTATAGCCAACAGTTGTTGTTGTTCCAATAGTTGTTGCCGTTCCGGTACAGATTGTAATAGCTCCACCTAAGATTGTAACATCAGAACCTGCGTTAGAAATGGGCAACGCATTTACAAGAATAGTGATAGTGTCAACACGAGGACAAGTTCCTGCGGTTGTATAGGTAATTGTATTATTACCAATAGTTGCAGCAGAAGGAGTGAAAGTTCCTAAACTCGCATTGGTTATTCCTGTACCAGCCCAATTGCCTCCGGGAATATCTGCTACAAGATTAACAGGAACTGCATTGGAACAAAATGGACCTGCAGGAGTAATAATTGGAGCTACAGCGGTAGCAATTACTGTTGTAGAGGCCACCGAGCATGTTCCACCAAGAGTTGTAACAATTGAATAATTTCCAACGGGTAAGCCAAGTGCTGAAACATTTAGTACAAGTCCTGTTTGTCCGACAATTGCAACTCCGGCAAGGTACCATTGATAAGTAGCTCCAGTTAGAGCATTACCAGTTATTTGAAGAGTATTACCGCACCAAGTTCCAGTTTGAGCAATGGTTGTAGTAAAGGCAGTTGTAGTGTTTAACAACATATTATCATAATAGAAATATGGATAACAACCACTTGGAGGGCTGTAGCTTGCAGGTAATGCGCAAGGGGAGCCTATCATAATGGTATTTATGTTTACTGTTGGGGTAAAAGTTATCGTAATTGTACCCCAAGAAGGAGTTGGAGTATAAGTTGCAGAACCCAATGCAACCCATGGAGCACCAGGACAACCCGTTCCTCCTGCGGGAAGAGCACTACAATTGGCTGCTCCAAAAAGAACAATGTCAATAGGACCGAAATCAATTACACCGCCATTACAAACCCCACCGGAACCATCAATGGGTGTTGAGGCAATGTTCATTTGAACAGAATACGAAGTGCCTGCTACCATTGGGGCAGTTAAGCAAGAGCCAACATACTCTTGCCAACCCGGACTAAAAATGGTGCCTATAATTCCGTTTCCATCTGGGAAAGGAAGTAAACCAGCAGACGTTGCTGCACCAAATACAAATCCGCAAGTATTCATATAATCGGAAGTTGCGCTAGTTGCTTGAATCCAACCGGATGCACAACTTACTTGACTATAGGAACTGGGGCAACACGCCATTGTTTCAAAAGAGGGGTTAGGAATTAATGATGGAACTGTTGTTGTTGCAGGAGTACAGGTACAATTTGCAACATCATTCAAATCAACAAGACCGTCTGCATCATCGTCTATACCATTGTTACAGATTTCCTGGCTATAAACAAACGATGAAAACATTAAAGACACAATTATTAAAATTGCTCTAAAATAGTTTTTTCTTGTAGTGTTAAAAATAAACATGAGTGGAGAGTATGTGTTTATTGTTTGGGTATAAATTTAGTGATTTTTTTGATATATAACTCTAATTCCGGACTTGGTTTTATAATATTGGCTTTATTTAGATAAACTAACATATTTTTATAATCGTTTTTGCTGTTATATAAATCTATTAGCAACAAATTTAAATCGTATGACTTGGGAAATTTTTCTGTCAAACCCACCGAAAATCTTATTGCTTCATCGATTTCACCATTATCAACAACAAATTTTTTATACACAGGAATCAAATCGAATAAATCCGGATTTTGATTTAATGCCTTTTGATAGTATAGATGCGCTAAATTTGATTTTAGTTGCATCTGGTAAATATTTCCCAAGTTAAATAATGGATTGGCGTCTGAGGAATCAATAGATATTACCTTTTGAAAACAAATTTCCGCTTTCTGATAATTTTGTTGCGAAAAATAGAGGGTTCCTAAATTATTCCAACTGGTAACAAAATGAGGATATATAAAAAGTGCCATTTCGCATTGCTTAATGCCCTCTAAAACATAAGCGTTTCTTTTTTGATAATTTTTTTCAGCTTTAATTTTTCCCAAGAGCTGATAGGCAAACATATCATGAACTTTGGCAGATTTTAGTACATGTTTGACATCTGAGCTTACCAAAGAAAAATCATCGTGCCAATTTTTATTTCTATCAATTACTTTTGCACTACATAGTATAATGATGAACAAAAAAATAAAAATTATTTTTCTATTCGGTAATTTTTTTAATGATGGATTGAACCAATTTATTTTTTCAAAAAAATGAAACATGAAAAATGAAACTGCCATAGAAAAACCTATCGATCCATAAAAAATAAAACGTTCTGCAACAATTCCAGGAAGAAGAGCAGGGATGTTAGAAACAGCCACAATGTTTATTAAATAGCAGAATATTGCAGTGGATAAGAATGAATGAGTGCGAACAATTTTTATCATAAAATAAAATAAAAACGAGTGAAAAATCAAACTTAAATAAACAACAATACTACCCCAAGTTACTATTGGTATTTGATTGTAGCCATAATAATATGATAAATTTTTGGGCCAGAACAACATTTTCAAATAAGGAATTCCAATTGCAATTCCTGTGGGGAATCTTTC